>CAYURU010000022.1:3621-9197 GCA_964447085.1 uncultured Candidatus Peribacteria bacterium
GACCCTCCGACTCTAACTTCGCCGTTTAACCGGCGCCCTCCTTTTACGATAAATTTTGACATGTGGAAGGCATACTAGCATTTTTCCAGCTTTTAGCAAGCAATAACAGGAGTGCGAGCG
This sequence comes from uncultured Candidatus Peribacteria bacterium, assembly GCA_964447085.1. GTDB lineage: Bacteria > Patescibacteriota > Gracilibacteria > UBA1369 > LOWO2-01-FULL-3 > DAONBD01. The sequence goes on from CAYURU010000022.1 coordinate 3,742, forward strand.
TTGAGAAAAGTGCGTTTTTTTGATATAATGACTGGATTTACTTAGAGCAAAAAAGAAGCTTTAAGCAAGAACGCTCTCAAAAACAAAAATGAAAAACAAAAAATACTTATTAATTTCGCTGTTCGCATTGGTTATAACCATATTTGGTTCGTACCATTTCATTAACAATGGGGATTTAAAAGTGAATGTTCTCAAAACCAACGTACTCGCTTCAATCAATGATTACGTTTTTGGAGTGGATGAAAGTCTGCCTGATATAGAAATCAATAATGTTTATCTAACTAAGATTGAAAATCCTAAAAATGACTTCCCTTATTACAAATATAAAGCAACTGTAACGTTAAAAAATTATGGAGATGTTTATGATGATGCTTCTTTGATTTTGAATGCAGGGGAAATGCAAAAAACAGCTTTTGTAAGAAATTCTGTTGAGGGATTTAAATTAAAAAAAGGAGAAATTTTTGTTTTGGAAGATTATGAAATTTTGATGGATGCTAAAGCTAATTATGGGAAATTCACGTTTGAATTGGAATCAAAAACCAATAAAGATAATGATCTCGATAATAATATTTTTACTGTCGATGTATTCGAAGAACCTGCGAAACTTGGGACTTTGTCTGTGAAAAACTTTGATGGGAAAAATGTTTTTATTGAGTCTCTTTTCGATATGAATTTTCTTGAAACTCTTGGCAATGCCTCAAAAGAAATTTGCAGTCTAGAGACTGATAATAGAGAAGGATTAGGAGATCTCAGATATGCGGAATCAGACACTTCAACTGATGTTTTTAGTTACTATAAATTTAAAATTTCTAAAAATCTTTTGCTTAATGAGAATTTAAATTGTGATGAGATTTTCGATGTAAAAAGCGGAGAAGAATTTGATGTCAGTTATGGCGAAAATCGTGTTTATTTCTTAATGGGAAATGTTGGCGAAAATCTTTTTGCACTGAGTAATGCGGTGTATTTCCCAAAGCAAGAATTTATGACTAAACAAGAGTTTGCGAAACTCTTTGTCGAGTCAGCGGAAGTACAACAAATAAGCGGAAATAATTATTATCTTGATGTTGCCGACGATTCCGAATATGCGCCATATGTGCAAGCGATGTATGACAATGGACTGACTAAAGAATCTATGCAACTCGAGGATAAAAGTTTCTCATTTGATCCTGAAAAAATTGTCACTAGAGCTGATGTATTAGAACCACTTCTGAATTATTTTGACATTGATTTAATTGAGGGAGACGGCGCTCCTCATTTCTCTGACGTAAAAGATTCTTCCAAAAATTATTATTTCGTTGAGGCGCTTTATGCCGACGGAAAAGGTCGCGCCTTTTCGCAAAAATTTTCTCCTGACAAAAAGGCTTCAACTGAATTCCTAAAATATTTAATTAACGAATTTAAAAACACTAAAGATGCGTAAAATTAAATTTGATATAGGTGGAATTGTAATTGGATCGAGATCAAAAACAAGATCGACTGTACAGGTGAATTGTGGAAGAAAAATCGTGATTCGGGCGGTGATCGGATGCGCGGGATTGTTCGCGTTATCTTCGTTGTCTGTGCTTGGAGGTGGAATTATTCAAAATACTTTTTCTTCTGTTTTAGGTGCTTTCGGAGAAATAAATAACACTAAAACTATTGAAAAACCTCAAACCAATTTTGATAATAATTTAACTTTTTCTTTTGAAGAAGCTCCTATTAAATACGTAATACCAAATGCTAAAATTGATAATGCTTTAAGTTTTAAAATTGGGAATTTAAAAGAGGATTTTAAATTAAAGAGTATTACTTTTACTGTTGGAGAAGACGCTTGTAATTCAATAAAAAGAGCTTATTTGTCCGAAGAATCTTTCAATGAAATTAATTATGCAAAATGTGAAGATGGTTTGTTGAAAATCAATTCTCTAAATAGAAATATCAAAGCCGGACAGGCTTCCAAATTCACTTTGACCGTTTCTTTGAATGATACAGCAAAAGTCGGACAACATTTGAATTTCTTTATAAATAATCCTCGTGATATAGAAGCCGTTATCGGATCTAATAAAATCTATGTGCCTTTTTCTTATCCGATAAATGTCTCCACTATGTATGTGGTTGGACTTAAGTACGCTCTTTAAATACGCTCTTCACCCCTTTTCCCCCGCAAATTATTTTTTGCGATATTGAATAGCTTCAAGCAAATCTTCTTCGGTTATGGATGAATGATTTTCTATATCTGCTATTGTTTGAGCGAGCTTGATAGTTTTTAAATAACCGCGATTTGATAACTGTAAATTTTTTGCGGCACGATCAAGTGTGGCAAGTGCGTTCTTTGAAAACGAACAGTGTTTTTTTATGTCGTCTGTTTGTAAATTCGCGTTCAAAATATAGTCGCTCGAATAGCGTTCTTTTTGCCTCGCGCGGATAAGCGCGATTTTTGATTTCAAATCGTTAAATGAATTTTGTTGAGCTGATTTTTTATCTGTTAAAAATCCTCTTAAAGATATTTGAGGTGTTTCTATAAATATATCAAATCGATCCATAATCGGTCCTGAAATTTTATTTTCATATCTTTTAATTTCCGAATCCGTACATTTACAGCGATTTTTTTCATCAGCACTCTTAAGTCCACAAGGACAATTATTCATCGCCGCCAATAAAATAAATTGGCAGGGGAATCGTACTGAGTTTTTGGCTCTACTAACCATTATAAAACCATCTTCCAATGGCTGACGAAGCGACTCCAGTACGTCACGCGGGAACTCCGAAAATTCATCCATAAAAAGAACTCCTCTATGAGCCAATGTAATCTCCCCGGGACGCAAATTCGACCCTCCTCCGATTATTGAAATTTTTGATGCAGTGTGATGGATCTGACGGAATGGTGGGAGCGATATCAATGGATCACCTCCTTGTACGCCATACAGTATTGAATATATTTTTGTAACTTCAAATGATTCTTCTTTTGAGAGTCGCGGAAGAAGTGATTGAAAAGCGCGCGCTAGTACGGTCTTGCCTGTTCCAGGGAGTCCTTTTAATAAAATATTATGTCCACCTGCGGCAGCCAGTACAAGCGCGCGCTTGGCTTTTTCTAGCCCTATAATCGAATCAAACGTGTATAATTCACTGTCGTTTTTGCCATTGATATTAGTATCTTTTTTTTGGTTGTCACATACTTCAGCCAAGCCACTGATCTGTGTAAAAGACAATTCTTTTTGTCCTTTGCAAAATGCAACGAGCTCACTTAAATTGTCCGCACCATATGACTTGATACCGTCCACTAACAACGCTTCGTGCATATTTTTCTTTGGCAAAAAAATCCTCTTAAACCCCTTCTCTTGAGCAAAACGCGCAATTGCGATCATCCCTTTTATTGGCTTCAAATCGCCATTTAGAGACAACTCCCCTACGACTATTGAATTTGAAAAAATCTTTTCAGAGATTTGCCCTGATGCGCACAAAATTCCGATCGCTATCGGCAGATCGAACATCGATCCCTGTTTTTTTATTTCCGCCGGCGCGAGATTTACGGTTTTTTTCGTAATCGGAAATGTAAGTCCTGAATTTTTTATTGCCGACCTTACCCGTTCTTTTGATTCCTGTACCGATGTGTCTCCAAGCCCGACTATCGCAAAAGATGACAATCCTCGCGATATGTCAGCTTCGACCTCCACGAGTTCGCAATTTATCCCAACCGTACACGCTGAAAATATTTTTGCCGGCATTTTTATAAGCTTAAAAGTATTTAGATTTGGTTAAATCTTCTTTTTAGATTTGGTTAAATCTTCTTTTTAGATTTGGTTAAATCTTCCAACTCAGATTTTAACAAGCGATCCTTAAATAAAACTTTCAAAAACTGCAAATTTCTCTAAAGTTTTTCTAATATTTTTCTAAAATTCTAACTAAAAAATTAACTCATATTTTTTTTCTCCAGACTCAAAGAAAACCGTATTGGTGAAAGGGTTTACTTTGATGTTTTTTGGCAACAAAGGTCCTATCATTGAATTGGATGTAAACAATGTGCGTTGCACGCCTTCTCCCGGATCATATTCATCAAAAATATATTTATCGGTTATAACTCCTTCACTGTCTTTTTCTCTCTGGAAATACGCCAATATGAGTGTGTTTTTCAAAGTCCAAAACGCGTTATCAAGCGTCGCCGAACCTTTGATTGTTGAAAAAGATTCTTGGTCTGAAACAAAAAGTTTTTTCTCTGAATTTTCAATTAAAAAATATCTTCCATTTGGAGAAACATTCCCTCTGAAAGCAGTATCAAATGTCTTTTTTAAACTATTTCTCTCTTTTGTTATTGTGTTGATGTAAAAAGCCTTCCCATTTTTCTCATTTTCAAAAGCTAATACCGTATTTTCTGATCCTAGTATAAATGGAGATTGAAGTTTCCCTCCAAAATATGAAATTGATAAACTCACTGGATCATTGGCTTTTACGATCGCATAATTATTATGCGATTGGTCATATATAAAATTATATTTCACTTCTTGAGACTCAACTATTCCTTCTGGTATTTCGGTCACTTCTCTTACCGACGGCTCTAATTTAAAAATTGGTTTTATCACTACAGTCGCCCATAATAAAACTTCGGTCTCTATTGATGTAGTTTCAAATCCTGACTTGTATACCGTCACTATTTTGTCTCCTCTTTTTAATTTTATATCACATGGTGAAGAAAGACATTCCTGTGTAGTTTCATCGATTACCGCTACTGAAAACGGAGTGGCTCCTTTAACCTGTAAATATCCAAAATTAAGATAGTTCCCCCAGACAAAATAAAAAACTGCTATAAATATAACTCCTCCTATAACAGCTATTCTTCTTAATGATAATTTTCTTTCCTCTTCAGCCACAAATTGTTGAGGAGTTTGCTGTTCCGCCTCTTCATATTGTCCGTCGATTGACTCGTCGTTGAGCTGGTCGTCGCGTTCATCATTTGGATTTTGCTGATCAAAGTCTTCAATCATAGGATTTCTGTGAGAGTAATAGTGAAATTTTTGTCCGACATATTTCTGTCCAATATTATGCCAATCAGCATAATTCTCCAACTTTTTGTATAAGTTTGTGGTGTACGCGATACGAAAATCTGTGCTGTCTTTATTATGCGAGAAATTTTCTGCCGAGTTATCGACTCTTCCGGCTGTGTAAATGAATAAGGCTTTCTCGTTTTTACTTCAAAAAAATATAGAGTGTCATCCTTTTCTGCGATGATATCTATCTCCCCGTATTTCGAATGAAAATTCCGACTTATAATTTTATAAGAATTTTTGATTAGGTAGTTTGTCGCTATTTCTTCACCTTTCGCTCCTGTTGTTTTGATAATTTTTTCTCTATTCATTCCACCTTTATAGCTTGAAATGTGTTGTTATGCATTAAATTAAGGTTTTTTTAAAGAAAAATTAAGGTTTTTTTAAGGTTTTTGGTTGTAAAGGAACCCTTCGTGTGTAATATTTGAAGGCCCACGG
>CAYURU010000023.1:0-1274 GCA_964447085.1 uncultured Candidatus Peribacteria bacterium
CTTTAAGATTTTTAAGCATAGTAATTTTCTCACTTACAAAAGTTTGCTTCATTTCCTCGCGCGCTTGTCCAGCATAATACAATTCAAAAAGTGCTTTTTCTATATTCCCCTTCATATTGAAATACTCCAATTTATAAAGCTGTGGAAATTGTGAAATTAAATTATCAAAATATTCATTATAAAAAGTAAGAACTTTTTTGTATTTCACAGTATCATCTACACCAGAAATCAGTCTTTCAACTCCGCCGTAAGCTCTTCGGTAAGAATTTTCAATATTTTTCCCAGAATGAATGTCATGAGAAACAGTCGCAACAATCAGATCCGCAAAATCAACTTTATCCAAAGTTGGTTTTGATTCATCAACGATAAAAGTTAAAACATTATATTCAGAATCTGAAGAGTCAAAACATAACAACGCAGAAGTCACTTCTTTCAAAAATTCGACATAAAAATCTTGTTTTACCCCATAGTTACTTGAATCCTCTATCAAAACCTTAAACTCCAATAATTTATCCTTCATTTTTTGTGAATCATTGATAGTCAAAGATTCATAAAGAGCACCCTCGAGTTTTGACACATATTGACTATTTCGCTTTTGAGAAAAAACGGTAAGAGCTTTAGATAAAACATCATAAGTTTTCGAAGCAGCTCCATAATTCTGATCCGCTAAAACCTTAAAAATATCCCTCTGATGAGATTTCAAAGTTTCATTATATTTAGTGGCCTCATCAAAATTTTTCCTATCAAAAAGATCAACACTTTTTTCACTTTCATAAGGTATAGGACCATAAGCAAACTCCTTTGCTAATTTTGAAGATAAAACCGTTTTCAATCTATCATCCGCTCTATTCAAATAAATTCTCGTTCTCATCCCGGCCGGAACCATAAGAACATTGTTTAACATTCCATCATACTCATCAATATATCCATCCACATCAACCGTTTCAGGTAAAAATCCAACATATGTATTCCCACCAAAATTAGCCAAATATAAAATTTCTTCTACGGCGTCATAATTTATCTCAACCATTGAATAATCAGGGATTATCACAACTTTATCGGCAACACGCACATTCACTTTGGAAGTTGAATTCATAAAATTACCAAAAATCCTACCATTAGACATTTCAAAAATATATTCATCAGTATTCTGACTCGAAATTTGCGTCAACACTTCCTTAATATCTCGTGATTCAGAATTAAAATAAGAAAAAGAAGGAACATTCAACCTAGAATCACGATAAGATAACTCTGTTACAGTAGAAACAGATTTC
>CAYURU010000023.1:1284-8893 GCA_964447085.1 uncultured Candidatus Peribacteria bacterium
AAAAGTCGCCACAAAAGCGAGTACAGCCAGCACAGAAACAAGAACAGTCCTCACGAGCAGTTTTTTGCGAGAAAAATCATCTTTTTGAAAGTCTTGTTGTGGTTCCAAATTTGGCATTTTTGATACTTTTTCAATACATTTATATCTGTATATTATATCATTTTTCTACCTATTTAACAACTTAATGGACTGAATATACGAAAAGCAGTATATTATAGCCCGTTAACCCATAAAAAAACCTATGAATACAAAAAATATCACCAAATTTCTGGCGTGTTTCATCGCAGTTTTGATACTTACTCCGTCTATTTCGGCATTTGCATATTCAGACGTAAATTCTTCAACCAATAATTACAAGGAAATCAAATATTTGGAAGACAACAATATGCTCCCAGAATTCCCAGATAACAAATTCGATCCCGATGCAAAAGTGACTCCAGTAGATTTTTATACAATGTTAATTCAATACGCAGGAGTTGATATCGCAGATAAAATGGAAGTTGACCTTCCATTTACAGATATCAGCGATAATGAGTGGTATTCACCATATATACAAACAGCATTAGACCTAAAAATTCTTACTCCGATAGACTTAAACCCAGTTTTTCAACCATACAAAAAACTCACAAAACGTGAAATTATCAGTAAACTTTTCGACTCACTTGGAATAGGAACAAGTAAATTTTTCGACAAAGATTTATTCCCATTTACAGATTTAAATTCAAACGGAAATTTTGCGCCATACGCATTCAAAGCATATGAAATAGGAATAGATACAAAAGGAGGATTTGGCATAGCAAGCCAAGTTTCAAAAGCGGAATTGGCGAGATACATATATCTAATAAACAAATATTCACCATCGGGAATCCGATCAACAAAAACTACACCAAACATTACAGTTAATGTCACTCAATCAACACCAATCGAAAATTCGACATTCGATATATTTATGGATGTATGGGAAACGATTCACTCCCAATATTACTATCAAAATGAAATAGACGACACAGAGATGCTATACGGAGCGATAGAAGGAATAATAGAAACTTTAGATGACCACTATACAGAATTCACCGAACCACAAAAAACCAACACAGGAGATCCCCTCAAAAAAGAATATGAAGGCATAGGAATGTCTGTTGAATTATTGGACGAAGCAATAACGGTAGTGAGCCCATTCAAAGGCTCACCAGCAGAAAAAGCTGGTATAAAACCAAACGATATCATATTGAAAATTAACAATAATTCCACTCAAGGATTAAATCTCAGCGAAGCAGTCGATTTCATTAAAGGAAAAGCAGGAACAATAGTAACTTTAACAATTCAACGCGGAACAAAAATATTCGATATACAAGTGACACGCGGATACATAATAAACAAAACAGTTGAATTGAAATTTTTACCAAAAGACAATGGATATATAGCCATTTTGAACCTGTACACATTCGGAGAAGACACTCTAAAAGAATTCACGTTAGCGGCACAACAAATCCACAACAAACAATCAGTAGAAAAAAACATAAAAGGCATAATTTTAGATCTACGTAGCAATCCTGGTGGATATTTGGATATCGCGATTGACCTAAACGGATTTTTCTTTGATTCAAATAAAATAGTAACCATTTTGGAGAATAATAAAGGTAAACAAACAGCATATAAATCATCTTATGAAGGATCAGACAAAGAATATTCAACCGGGATGGGACTACTCTCAGAATTCAAAACAGTCATATTAATCAATAAAGGCTCTGCATCAGCTTCAGAAATTTTGGCAGGATCATTGCAAGATTATTCAAAAGCAAAACTGATCGGAGAACAAACATTTGGTAAAGGAACAGTCCAAGAAGTTTCTTATTATGACGACAATTCTATATTCAAATTAACCATTTCTAAATGGTTGACCCCGCTATCCCGAGACATCAATAAAAAAGGATTAACGCCTGATAGGATTGTGACAAACGTAGGGAGTGAAGATACTCAATTAAATACGGCGATTAAAGAGTTTTAAAAATTACTCTTGAGTTGGGGAAGCTTCTTCAACTGGAGCTTCAGCCGGAACTTCTTCAACTGGAGCTTCAACTGGAGCTTCTTCAACCGGAGCTTCTTCAACTGGAGCTTCAACCGGAGCTTCTTCTTGCTCACTATTAGCAACTTCAGGGAGCTTAGTCTCCTCATCAACCGCTTCAACAGGGGCCGTTTCTTTCTGCAAAACATTGTCAGTACCAGCTTCTTCCACATCCTCCGTCGTCTCAAATTCCACATTCTCAGCTCTGTTTTTCAAGATTTGTTCAGGATTTGTAGTAACGATTTGATCCTCCAAGTAAGAAGCAATAATTTGTATAGCAACGTGTCTATTACCAGCAAAGAACAGTCCTTGTCCGACATCGCTATTCAACAATACATACCGCTCCCCTTCTGTTAAATTAAACAATGCAGCCAAAACATCAATCGCAGCAGGCGCTTGCTTCAACAAAACCTGCATTGAAGAGTTTGTGATAATCGGTTTACCATAAGCTGACTTCACGAAGTCCTCAACATCCTGAGTAATAGTTGTCACCCCAAGATAATATTTACGAGCTCTCTTAACTAATCCATATAAGAATTTCGCACTATCCTCGTGTTGCATCATCGTCCAGGCCTCATCGATCACAAGTATTCTTTTCTTCAATTGACTTCGAACCTTATTCCATATGAAGTTCAAAATAATGTACATCGCAGTTGGCCTGAGTTCATCCTCCAAATCTCTGATACAGAAAGTCATCAAACCTGAGTTCATGTCGATATTTGTAGGCTTGTTAAATATTCCTGCGAATGAACCTGAAGTATATTTTTCAATTCTTTTTGTTAATGAAGAAGCACCTTCCATTGATGAAAGAATATTATGCAAATCTTCCATTGTAGGTGGCTCAAACGAAGAAGGGTCTGTCACCTCCATCGTGATACCTTTTAATGCATAAACATCAATTAATGCTTTATCCAATAAACTCTCTTCCTCAGGAGTCATTGCACCAAGCATCAATTTCATCAAACCATGAAGGTTGATAACTGCTGATCTGACCAAATCTCCGGGAAGAACAGTGTCTCCTTCGATTGGTTTTGGCAGATCAAAAGGATTGATTCTGCGATCACTATTCAAACTTAGTTTCAAATATGTACCACCAACAGTCTGTGACAAAGATTCATACTCGTTCTCCGGATCGATAATAATAACATCCGTCCCGAGCATCATCATACGCAAAACTTCAAGCTTCACAGCGTAAGATTTACCGGCACCAGACTTCGCGAATACTACAGAGTTCGCATTTTCCAAATTGAATCTATCAAAAATAATAAGCGAGTCATTGTGCCTGTTAATTCCATACAAAATACCTTCGTTCGAAGTAAGATCCGAAGAAGTAAACGGGAATGTTGTAGAAAGCGGCGACGTATTCATATTACGAACCGTATCGAGCTCGTCGAGACATTGTGGAACAGTCGAATTGAATCCGTGCTCGGATTGAACTTGGCATCTCTTTGTTAGGACCAATTTACCAGCCAACAAACTCTCTAATTGTTTAGAAATTCTTTCCAATTTTTTGTCGTCATCACTATAAAGAGTGAAATAAAGCGCAAACTGGAAAAACTTCTCGGTGCCTTTTTGAATCTCACGTCGGAGAGTCTCCGCATCTTCCAGCGCAGTCTCTAGACCCGGATCACTCACCTGCCCCTTCTCAGACGCAATACTCATAGATGAACGCATTTGAGCAACCTTTTTCTTCAATGTATTCATAATGTCCGCAGAATTTATCGGATAAATAAATTGGGACATATCCATCGTCACATCGAAATTGATTACCGGAGAAAGCCAATTAGTATTCAAAAATCTCGGATAAGCATATACATAGAAACTTCTCGCGTACATTCCGTCCAAACGAACAGTATCATAATTAATTTCCATCGAAGCCGGCGCAATCAAATCTTTGATCGAAGCCAAGCCGTCTTGATAGATTTTTTCCGCTTCGACATATTTTTGTTTTTCAGCTTGAGTTATCACAACTTTTTGTCCTGTTTCTTTCTTTAAATTTTCCATTTGGTCAACTTTTTCAACGGTAGATTTTGTAGCATCCTGAGCCTTCACAAAAGCACCTTTTAAATTTTCAAAAACAGTCTTTTTTACCTTTGGCATATTTGTCGAAATCCCCTGTTTCATTCTCTCAACAGGATCTTTGACAGCGCCTGCTACAGAATTTGTAACTCCCGTCATTGCCGCAGTAGCTTGAGTCGCAACCTTGGATAAATCCTGAGTATTTATTTCAGGAAGATTTTCAATGACTTTTCCAGTCACAGTTTTTAGCTCAGAAACACCAAGTTTTGATTCTTTACTCGTAGCAACTACTTCACCCTTCTCATCAATAACAGCCTTCTCAGCACGAAGATCCACAGCCGAAGCTGAAGAAGTAGAAGCAACCGGAGCCACCATAGGAGCAACATTATTAATAGGCTCAACAACTACATCGTCTTGAGTTTGGGTTTGAGCTTGAACATCAGGTTGTACCTGAGTTTGGGCTTGAGCTTGTCCTACTTGTGTATTTTCGTCTGCCATTTATTTTTAATATTTATTTCGGTTTTTAACTTTTAAACATTATACCTGATTTCCAGGTTTATTTCTAGCCACCCTCTCTTGCTTAATCTTATTTCTCTGTTCTAATTTAACCTGCCTTAAAAAATCCCTATATTTCTTTTCCCCAACTTTAACTACTGTATTTCTTCCTCCAGCTTTTGCGGCATACAAGGCTTTATCAACCAATTTTTGAACAATTTCACTCTGTCGTTGCTCATAAGTCTTATCAGCACTACAACTGGAAACAGGAACATCTTTAGCCATCTTTCCAGTATTTATAGCCAAAGAACAAAATCCAATACTCATCGTCTTATGCAAAATAGTTTTACCACTAATAATAAATTCATGATCCTCAACTTCTTGCCTAATTCTCTCACAAAAATCTCTTGCATCATCATCATCTTCAGCATCGAGAATCACAGTAAATTCTTCACCTCCCCAGCGAAAAGGCTTTTCATTTTCTCCACAAAGACGTTGCAATAATTTTGCTAACTGCTTTAAAACGACATCACCATTATCGTGACCGTATCGATCATTAACAGCTTTAAAATAATCCATATCCATCATAATCAAATAGATATTTTTATTTGTTCTATTCGCACGAGCAACAGCATTTGGCAAAGCATCTTCAAAAGCCCTTCTATTGGGTAATTTAGTCAATTTATCAGTAAGAGATGCGTCTTTTAAATCAATATTTTCTTCAAAAAGAGCCAAGTTTTCCTGACGAACAGCATGCGTGTCCGCCTCAGCACGATATAGAATTTTTTGAATATCAGGATCAATTCCTTCATAGGTACTTGGCTTTTTTGACAAAGCAAGAGGAAGCTTTCCCTCACGAGCACTTTCAAGCTGTTTTAAAATAGCTTTTTTTTCAGCTTGCTCATCATAAGACATATTTTCCCAATCTACTGAATTAACTCCAGTCATTTATGTATTTTTATCTTTAATTTTATCAGATAATTATATCATAATAATCGATGTCTTACAAACCATAAAAAACAAACTGTCAAGTTTTTCCCCATCAAAAAATCAAAAAACTTGTACCCAAAAAGGCTTTCTGTGCTAAAATACCGCGCAGAAAAAAATAACCCTATTTAACGTGGCTAAAGAGAAAAAACAAAATTCAGAAGATCCAAAGAAGAAAAAAATTAAAAAAGAAAACGAGGAAAAGGAAGAATTATTAAACGAACCAGAAAACGAAATTACAGATGAAATTACCGACGAATCATCTCAAGAACCGACACAAGAAACGTCCACAGAAACGTCAGAAAATTCTCAAGAAACAATTAGTGGATTTCTTGGAAATGTAACAAATCAAGAGATCGTAAAAGAGATGGAAACAAGTTATTTGGAATATGCGATGAGCGTTATCGTTTCACGCGCACTTCCAGATGTTCGAGATGGTCTTAAACCAGTTCATCGAAGAATTTTATTCGCAATGAACGAGATCGGATTGCGTTCAAGTGGATCATTCCGAAAATCAGCGGCTGTAGTCGGTGAAGTGTTAGCTAAATATCATCCACACGGAGATAGTGCGGTATACGACTCAATGGTAAGAATGGCCCAAGAATTCGCGATGAGATACACATTGGTACGCGGACAAGGAAACTTCGGTTCAATCGACGGAGACAGCGCCGCTGCGATGCGTTATACGGAGGCAAAATTAGAGAAAATTACAGATGAAATGCTTGGTGATATAGACAAAGAAACTGTTAACTGGATGCCAAACTACGACGGTAGATTCCAAGAGCCGATAGTACTTCCAACCAAGATACCACAATTATTATTAAATGGATCGCAAGGTATCGCTGTAGGTATGGCAACTTCAATTCCTCCACATAACCTTGGAGAATTAATAGACGGCATTATTTTCTTAGCCGACAAACCTGAAGCAGAACTTGAGGAACTTATGCAATATATAAAAGGTCCTGACTTCCCTACTGCTGGAATTTTATACAACATTGAAGATATCAAAACTGCGTATGCAACAGGTCGCGGAGGTATGGTTCTCAGAGCGCGCGCTGAAATCGTAGAGAAAAAAGGAGGGAGATTTGCAATTGTCGTCACGGAAATCCCTTATCAAGTGAACAAATCAACTCTTGTAACTAAAATTGCAGACTTGGTTCGTGACAAAAAAATCGTAGGAATTTCAGATCTTCGTGATGAGTCAAATAGACACGGAATTCGTATCGTAATTGAACTCAAAAAAGATGCATATCCAAAGAAAATTCTTAACCAATTATACAAATACACACAGATGCAAACATCATTCAATATGAATATGATTGCATTGGTAGATAACATCCAACCACACTTACTCGATCTCAAACGTGTTCTCGAATATTTTATTCTTCACAGAAAAGAAGTTATTACTCGCAGAGCTATTTACGATCTGAAAATCGCAAAAGCTAGAGCCCATATTTTGGAAGGTTTGAAAATTGCGTTAGATAACATTGATGCGGTCATTGAAACCATCAGAAAATCTCCTACAAGAGAAGAAGCTCAGTCGAATTTGATGAAAAAATTCAAATTATCTGAAGAACAAAGCAAAGCTATCTTGGAAATGAGACTTCAGACTTTGGTAGGATTGGAAAGACAAAAAATTGACGAAGAATATGAGGAAAAAATGGCACTTATTGCAGAATTGGAAAGTATCTTGAAAGACGCAAACAAGGTTTTGAAGATAATGAAAGATGAATTAGCTGAAATCAAACTAAAATATGCAGATCCACGTAAAACCGAGATCGTAGCAACGGCAGTTGATCAAATATCTCAAAAAGACACAATTCCAAACGAACCAATGATTGTAGTTTTATCAAAAGCTAACTACATCAAACGTATTCCTCCATCTTCATTCAAAGCTCAACATAGAGGAGGAAAAGGCATCATCGGAGGCACAACAAAAGAAGAAGACGAGATCAAATTAATCATCCAATCAAACAATCACGACGAACTTCTATATTTCACAAACAAAGGACGCGTATTCAAACTACCGGTTTATGAAATTCC
>CAYURU010000024.1:0-8697 GCA_964447085.1 uncultured Candidatus Peribacteria bacterium
ATGATTTCAATGCCGTTGTTGAGCTTTTGGCACAAAAATTACTTGATGGAAGTTTGAAACCTGAAGAAACTGAGGTTGCTGAAGTAAAAGAATTAGTATTAAAGGCTGGTGAAAATATCAAAATTGGCAAAATGGCTGTAGTTGAAGGTGATAATATCGGAACTTATATTCATACGAATAAAAAAATTGGCGTTATAGTGTCTTTAGAAGGTGGAACTCCTGAAATTGCAAAAGATATCGCTATGCATGCTGCTGCTACAAACCCAGCTTGCGTTTCTCCTGATGAAGTTCCTGAAGAAGCTGTTGCAAAGGAGAAAGAAATTTGGAAAGATCAATTATCAAAAGAAGGTAAGCCTGCAGAGATAGTAGAAAAGATTATGATCGGTAAAGAGAAAAAATTCAGAGAGGAAAACGCTTTGCTTAAACAAGCATTCGTAAAGAATCCTGACCAAACTATCGAACAGATTCTCGCTGGCGCTACTATCAAAAGTTTTGTTAGAGCAGCTGTATAGGAAGTTTCTAAAACTTTTATATGCACAAATTTGATTCTATTGAAAAGGCCGTATCTGACCTAAAGCTGGGTAAGATGGTGGTCGTTCTTGATGACGAAGATCGTGAAAATGAAGGAGATTTGATTTTGGCTGGAGAAAAAGTAACGAAAGATGCTATAAATTTTATGATGAAAGAAGGGCGCGGACTTATTTGCGTGCCTGTTTCTGTGAAAATCGCGAAAAGACTGGATTTTTATCCGATGGTGGAGGTAGATGCTGGGGAACGCGCCGTAAACGGATGTAATTTTACTGTATCGGTTGATAGTAAAAAAGGAACCACAACTGGCATTTCCGCTTCTGACAGAGCGAAAACTGTTTCGATGATAGTTAATGAGAAATCCAAGCCTGGTGATTTTTATAAACCCGGACACTTATTCCCTCTTATTGCTAAAGATGGCGGAGTTTTGGTAAGAACCGGACACACTGAAGCTTCGGTTGATCTTATGGAAATAGCGGGCTTAAAAAAAGTCGCTGTGATTTGTGAGATTGCGAAGGATGATGGTGAAATGGCGAGACGAGATGACTTGTTTGTTTTCGCCAAAAAACACAAATTATCGATAATTACAGTGAAGGGTTTGATCGAATATCGAAGAAAGAAAGAAATGTTGGTTGAAAATGTAGCTACTGCCAAATTACCAACTGAGTATGGAGAATTTGATATGTACGTTTATAAAAGCAAAGTTGACGATAAGGAGCATATCGCTCTTGTTCGTGGCGAAGTCCGTGGAAAAAAGAATGTTTTAGTAAGAGTTCATAGCGAATGTATGACCGGTGATTTATTTGGGTCTCAGAGATGTGATTGTGGTCCACAATTGCAGGCGTCTATGAAGATGATAGGGAAAAAGGGTGAAGGCGTTTTGCTCTATATGAGACAAGAGGGTCGAGGTATCGGACTTACGAATAAACTAAAGGCTTATAATCTTCAAGATGTCGGATATGACACTGTTACTGCGAATAAAAAACTTGGATTTGATGACGACTTGAGAGACTACGGAATTGGTGCTCAAATTTTGGCTGATCTTGGATTGAGCGACATATTTCTTATGACTAATAATCCTAAAAAAATAATTGGAATTTCAGGATATGGACTGAATGTAAAAAAGAGAATTCCAATAGAAATTACTCCAAATAAAAAAAATCTTAGGTATTTGAAGACGAAAAAGGATAAAATGGGACATGTATTGAAAAATGTTTAGTTATTTGTAATAAAGGTTTAGATGAAAGATGATGTTTTTTATATGAAGAAAGCGATAACTCTTGCTCGTAAGGGTGGCGTTTATGGTGTTGCAAATGTCAGTCCAAACCCTTTAGTTGGAGCCATTATTGTGCTCTGGAAAAACGGTAAAGATGTAATAATTGGCAAAGGTTATCATAAAATTTTTGGTGGAGCGCATGCTGAAGTGGTCGCTATAAATGATGCTTTGAAGAATGGTTATTGTGAAAAAGATTTTCGACATTCTACTTTGTATGTAAATTTAGAACCATGTTGTCATTTTGGAAAAACTGGACCGTGTTGCGAGGAAATTGTTCGACGTAAATTCAAACGTGTTGTTGTCGCACATAAGGATCCATCATCGAAAGTTGATGGGAAGGGCATTAAATATTTAAAAGATAATCAAGTTAAAGTTGATATTGGTGTTTGTGAAGACCTTGCTCGTGAAATCAATCAGCCGTTTTTAAAAATTTCAAAAATAGGAATCCCCTATGTCACTCTTAAGTCCGGAATAACTTTGGACGGAAGAATTTCTACCGGACGCGGAAAGGCTGAATGGATAACCAATCAATTTTCCAGAAAGCACGGATACGCTCTTCGTTTAGCCCACGACGCAATAGTAGTTGGTGCGAATACTGTGATTGTAGATGATCCAAAATTAATGAGTGGCAAAGACAGGAAGGGAAAGTTATTTAGAGTGATTTTAGATGGCAAATTAAGAACAAATCCTTCTTACAAAGTTTTTCGTGATCAAAATGTGCTTGTGGCGCATACGGATCTTGCGAAAAAAAGTGATGTTAAAAAATTTACTGACGCCAGTGTGAAAGTTAAAAGTTTCGGAAAAGATAAGGTTAATATCAAAGAACTTCTAAAATATTTATACAAAGAATTTGGCATTATGTCTGTTTTTGTAGAAGGTGGCGGAGAGGTAAATGGATCTTTTGTTGATGCCAAGATGATAGATACTGTTTATTTTTATATTGCTCCTGAAATTTTGGGCGGAAGAAACTCTATAAGTGTTGTAGAGGGAAATGGTGTTGAAAGTGTAAAAGATGATTTGAAAATCAAAAAACTTAATGTGAAAAACTTAAATGGTGATATACTCATTTCCGGAAATATAAATGAGTACTAATGACTTTTTGGCAGTATATTAAATACTTTTTACTAGTTGCTTTTGTTCCCAGTTCCAGACTGCGTATGGAATGGCAAATGTTGCGTCTTTTGAATAAAGATCGACGTGATTTCAATCTTTCCACTCTTTCGATGCAATTTGATTTGAGACGTGTAGCTAGAAGACACAGCAAAGATATGGCTGATAAAGATTATTTCGAACACGTGAATTTACAAGGCAACAATCCCTCTGACAGACTGAAACTTGCCAGGGTAACCGATACTGTTTCCGGCGAGAATTTGGCTAAAATAGGAGGATACGATCATCCTGTTGTAGAAGCCGAAATTGGACTAATGAGGAGTCCAGGACACAGGGCTAATATTTTAAATAAAAACTTTAATTGCGTTGGGGTTGGAATCGTAAAATCCAAAGAATCTATTTATTATTTCACTCAAAATTTTGCCAGAAGATATTTAAAGTTTACGAAACGCGTTGGTAAAAGAGTTCTTATAAAAAAGGGTTTGAGAATAAAAGGAATTTGCGTGGAGAGTGTTTTCGCGATTTACTACAAAGTTAGATACGATGGCACTGAAGATATTTTACTTAGAAATACTATAAAATTAGAGAACGAAAAATTTGATTTTATGATCAGTTTTCCTGAAACAGGTAGATTTGAAGTCGATATTTATGTTCTTCCAACTGTGTCGGCTAAAGACGCGATTCTTTCTAATAGTTTCGAATTGAAAGTGAAAAAATGGTGGTTTTGGTTTTGATTAACGAAGTTGGGTTTGATCAAATTGGGGTTGATCAAATTTCAATAGTAACTATATCTCCTCCTGCGGCTTGCATCGCTTTTAAAAATCTCTCGTTTGGATAACTGTATGACTCCCCTTTTCTTGTCCCGTTATCATTAGTAATTATCATATCTTCTGTGAATCCGGTAACTACTAACATGTGATATCCAGGGTATGGATAATTAGGATTTTTTAATATATCTCCCATTATTGGAACTATTACTGGATGCCCTGAATTTATGATTTCTTTTATATCTTCCAAACTCGCATCATAGGTTATTTCTATTTGAGATTCGGTGATTTGGTAATATCCGCTTATAAATGTTTTTAATGTATCTGCGTACATATCCTTTTCGTCGCCAAAGTTTGTTTTTTGCCATTCCACCATTTTCAATATTTCTTTATCAGCTTCTTCTCTGGTCATTCTATTTCCTGTTTCGTACAAGTATGTTTGCAAAACTGCCGCTTCCTCACAGCTTTCTTCGTGGAATTTCCAGTTTTCTACTGTTTGCAGCGGCGCCTGACAAATAAAAGGAACTTTTAGTAGTTTGGGTGTAGTCTCTGTGATAGGGGTTTCGGTTGATGTGGACTGTTCTTTTGATGAGTTTGTTTCTGTGAACGAATTTGTTTCTGTGGACGAGTTTGTTTCTGTGGGATGAGATATTATATCGATAGTGCTTGTAGCCTCTGGGGAGTTGGCAGGGGTCGTATGGTTCGTGTTCGTGTTCGTGTAGTTAGTGGTGTCCGTAAAGGCGTTTTTTGTGGCTTGATTGCTTTGGAAATTTTCAATTTCTTTCAGGACTTGTTCGTTCTGTTTTGTTTGAATATAGCCTTCGAATTTATTTATTGCCTTCCAAAAAAACACTCTTCCTCTGAATATTAAAAATATAAGTATACAAAGAATGACTAAAATTTTAACCGCTAATTTTAACCGTTTTTTGGCCATATTCTTTTTAATATAACTCTTACGCTGGAGAATTCAGGGGATTTTATTGTAAATGTAATCGCAAAATATATCGCTACCGCAACCATTATTTCCAAGCAGGTAAAAATCTTGGCTGGAATATTTAAAGTAGTGTAAAGATCTCGTGTGAAGAATATAAATGTTCCCATTATGACTGAAGCAAAAATGATCTTTAAAAAACTTTTGCCAAAAGCTTTCCATTGAAACCCTTTGAAATGTTTTCTTAGTGCGAAAACCAGGCACAAACAATACATCGTATATCCGGCGCTATATCCTATTGAAAACCAGTTTATTCCGTATTTTGGCGCGATATAAAATGTAATTAATCCCATTAATAAAAACGCAAAGATGTTTATTATCGTCGGACGCAGAGTGTTGTGCATCGCGTAAAATGATCTGGTGAAGAGTTGGGTAAGACTTTCGAAAGGGATGGATATCGCAAAGAAAACGAGAAGTATCGAAGTTATTGCGACTGAATTTTTATCAAACATCCCACCTCCAAGAATTAACTCCGTGAATGGTTTCGCCATTAGTGTTAATCCAACTGCAACTGGAATAGTGAAAAACAATATTCTTTGCGTGGTTACTTGGTTGTCGGCCGTGTAAGTAGCTGTATCTCCTTTGCTGTATGAAGAATTCAAACTTGGGAAAACAGCCGTAGCAAAAGCCACTCCGAATAATGTGACGGCGAATCCTTGTATATTTCTCGCGAAGTTAAATGCTGCGTATCCTCCTTCGGTTAATCTCATTCCGACCGTTGCGAATATATATAAATTTATCTGCCAAGCTATTAAACTCATTGCTTTTGGAATCATTAATCTTATCGTTTTTTTGAATCCTGGATGTCTTATTTTTAATTGAGGACGATATTTATAATCTGTATACAATGTGTCGATAATTCTTACCGTTGCGTGTAAAACCCCTCCTATAAGTACTCCTATTGCTGCGCTATATATCCCAAATTTCTCATTAAAAAATAATATTCCGCCAATAATTCCTAAGTTGTAAAAAACCGGCGAAAGCGAAAAAGACATAAAATGTCTGTATGTCATAAGTATGTTCCCAAGCGTGTTGCTGACCGAAAATAAAAATGCTGATGGAAGCATCAATCTCGTCATTCTAATTATATCTTGTTGGCCTGCGAGACTTACGTCGGGAAATAAAACCGCTATTAATGGCTCTGTAAATATAAATGCGAGCGCAATCAAAATTCCTGTTAGTATCGATGCTCCTGTAAGAACTGTATTTGCTAAGACTTTTGCTTCCTCTTTGTCTTTTTGCATATATGAAGCAAAAATCGGCATAAATGACGCTGTAAGTGCTCCCGCAATAAACAGATTGAATAACGAATCGGGTATCAAAAATGAGGCGTTGTACGTGTCTGTGGCGGTGGTCGTACCGAAGCGCACTGCGATAGTTCTGTCTCTAATTAATCCAGCCACATAGCTCAGTAGAGATGTAAACGCGATCAACGCGCTTGCTCCTCCTGTACTAATAGGTTTGAAAAGCTTTTTTAACATCGGCGGATATTCTACCTAAAATTATCCAAAAAACATCCCGTTACTGATTGCTTTATTCCTTAAAATGTTGTATAATTTTGTATTGAAATAAAAAATAAATATAAATGATTATTAAACCGGTTTCTTTCTTCGAAAAGGCATTTAATATCAATAGAGGTGAAGTTTCCAGAGTAGCTCTCGCTTGGGGAATAAATTTCTTTTATAAGATGGGGTTTATCGTTGGATGGACTATGATAGTTGGTATGTTTGTCGGGAGGTACGGCATAGCAAACTTACCTTTATTGTTTGTTGCAAGCGGAGGTTTTACAGTGTTGGGATCTTTGGTTTATATGACCTTTATCGACAAGTTTTCCAAGGAAAAAATAATGTTTTGGAGTATTATGTTGTCTTGTTGGCTACTTCTCGCGGCCGCGTTTTTTAGTGGGAGAAATGAAGTTATATTCTTCGGGCTTTTACTTGCAACAATATCTGTATTTCTTGTTCAGCTAAAAATAGTCGCGAACGGATTTGTGGAAACTCTTTTCACTCCTCTTGAGAGTGAACGAACGTTTCCTTTTATAGAATCCGCGGACACTATTGGAGCTATTATCGCAGGTTTACTTGTTACTGGATTTGCTTCGTCAATTGATCCCGCCAAATTTGTTTACATTTGGATTTTTGCATTGTTGATGATTTTGCCTTGTATTGTTTATTACAGATATTTTTTGAAAGGTGTTTATAAATTTGCAATTCCTAGCAATAACACAAATGAGCACGTACACTCTTCGGTCTTGGATAGATTTAAAGAGATATCTCATCAGATTAAACATATTTCATTTATCAAAGGGCTTTTCTTGGTGGTTATTTTGCAATGGATATTTTCCAACCTTATCGAATTCCAATACACGAAAGCTATCGTTGAAAATATATCTACTGCTGTATTGAATTCAGGAAGTGGATTTGAACATGCGCTTGTTCACGATTTGGGAGCGTTAGCTGTTTTGTTTAATGTTGCTGCGCTTCTTGTACAATTCTTTATCGGAGGAAGACTGATTTCTTCTCTTGGAATTATCGGAAGTATGCTTATACATCCTATTCTTATGTTGCTCAGTATATTTGGATTAACTGTAAGATTTAATTTTAGTACCGCGGTTCTTGCTCAGGCTAATAAAACAATCGGCCAGATTATTTATACGAACGCTTATCATTCAGCTTATTATTCTATAAAAGAGCATTTCAGGGAACACACCAGAGAGTTTTTGGAAGGAATAGTTCGCCCTTTTGGAGCGATACTTGGTACCGGCATTCTTCTTATCTTGCAAAGGACTTTTAAATTAGACGCCGATCTAACTTTGGCAATAAATCTTTCAATGATTTTGGTGTTGATTGTTTTGTTTATTGTCACTTACGGATTGCAGGATAAATATACAAAAGTAGCTTCATCTAATCTTCTTACTTCAGGAGATAAAGTTGATAGAGTTGAGTCTATCGATGTTTTGGCCCAAAAAGGACATAAATCAGCATTACCTGTTCTATTGAAAGTCTTGAATGACTCTAATGAAACAGATTTTATCAGACTTAAGGTTTTGGGTGCGTTAAAGGAGTTACAGGATTATGAGGCATTGGATGATATTCTTAAATTTCTCGAATCCAAGAAATTCGAATTCAGACTCGCGGCTTTGGACACGATACTGGGATATGACGATATTAAAAATTTCCTGCATAAAAATATTTTTTACGAATACAAAATAGCTGAGGCTTTGAAAAGAATGTATAAACACGAAAGAAATGAGGAAATAAAATCTTTGATTATTCATTTACTTTCGAAGTTGAATCCGATCGGTACTTTTGGTTTTTTGATTGGTATTTTGAAAAACGCAAAAAGCGGATTCAAAGCTGATATCTTATTGGCGTTGGGTGCGTACAAAGATACAAATGTAATTTCTTATATTAAGCCATTCTTGGATTCTAGAAAGGCTTTTGAAAAAGCTGCCGCGATTATAGCTCTGTGGAAATATAATGAGTTTGATGATGATCTTGTCCTTCATCTTGACGACATGTTTAGAAGTAAAAACAAGAATGTTTTAGAGGCCGCGATATTTACTGTCGGTGAATTAAAATTGAAATCAAAACAATCTTATTGTCTTCAATATTTAAAGTCTAAGGATTTAAGATTCCAGATGATTTCGGCAGTTGCTCTGGCAAAAATGGGATATATGAAGTCTGTCGAAACTATTGTTGACCTGCTTTTCTTGGGCAAACAAGAGATTAGAGACGAACTACAAAGAATTATTAAAAAGCTTCCTTACAAGGTGAGAAAATCCGTCGAAGCTGAATTAAAACAACTTGTATCTGCCCGAATTAATAAAATGCTTATAAAGATGAAGTCTAAGTCTTTGAAGTACGTCGGTACAAAATATTTAAATTATTTAAAAATGCTGTATAGTTTGGTGGACGAAAATGAAGAAGTTGAAAGTTTAAATGAACTTCTTTATAGCCGTAAACACTCTTAACCCTAATTCTTATGAAACCAACTTTGACTGTTGAGATCGGAAATTCTGATAG
>CAYURU010000025.1:0-8659 GCA_964447085.1 uncultured Candidatus Peribacteria bacterium
TTATTGATCATCTTTGGAATTATGCGTTAACAGACAGAAAAACAATTGTTAGAACCAACAAAGGTATTAGAAAAGGTCAAGAGATGGACCATGATGATTCTCATATAATTATGCCACTCATAGACTCAATCACAGTAGGAAGAGCATGTCAGGTATTATCCGGCCAGAGTGTTTTCTCGCAGGAAGGTTATGCTAATGTTTTTGCGGGATACAATCAGTATTTAAAAGTCCTTGGTAAAAGACGCGATACCGAAAAATTAGTAAAAGCAATGCAAGGCTGGGTGAGATTTGATTCAATAATGTCCAATAGATACAAAAAAGATAATGAAGGTTTTATAAGACTTGGTGACAGTCTTTGGAAAAATGAATCGGTAGTGGATGATTGGACTCCACTGAAACATAAAAAACAGATTTATTCTGTCATTGATGCAGTTGCGGAAGCATATTCTGATGTCAATCCTCATTTTGCGGAGATAGTACGTACTATGCAAATAGAAACAGGATCATTGCAAGATAAAGACCAAAAGAATCAGCAAGACAAGGTTCAGCAAGCTTTGGATGAATTTGATAAAGAATTAGAGAAGACTATAGAATCAGACGGAGGTGCAAAATTAGCAGGCATTATTAATCAAGCAAATTTAAGAGGGATGGGAGGCAATCTAACTTCTGAACAAAGGAAAGCAAGAAAATTGCAAATGGAAGCAGCTGGATTTAGTGGCAAGGAAGTAGAAGAGTAACCTTCTTTTCAAGCTTTAAAAAACTTTTAGCTTTAAAACTTCCCCTTTCAAGCTTTTACCCCTTCCCCTCGGGCTTACACGTTTCACTAAACCAACTTCTCTACATTTCCTTCAGCATCAACTTTTTCGATAAATTTATTGAGAGGGAATACAACTTGTTCCTTTGTAGCGTAGTCTCGAACCATCACAGTTTCATCTGCGACTTCTTTTTCTCCGACTACCAGCATATAAGGGATTTTTTGCATTTCAGCATTGCGGATTTTCTTTCCAAGAGATTCATTTGAATCATCTATTTCGTATCTCGCACCGGCAGTCTTCAAAGCTTTTCCTACTTTTTCAGCATATTTATTAAATTTATCACTTACAGGCAAAACTCTTACTTGCACAGGAGCAAGCCAACAAGGGAACGCTCCGGCATAGTGTTCGATCAAAACTCCAAGGAACCTTTCAATAGAACCATAAACAACTCTGTGAACCATCACTGGTCTCTGTTTCTCACCATTTTCATCGATATAAGAAAGATCAAATCTAACAGGCAAATTCATATCCAACTGTATCGTTCCACATTGCCAAGTTCTTCCTATTGCATCTTTGATATGCAGATCAATTTTTGGGCCATAAAAAGCCCCATCACCTTCATTGATCCTGTACTCTTTCCCGGATGCTTCCAAGGCCTCTTTTAAGCCATTTGTAGCCAATTCCCACGCTTCATCAGACCCAACTGATTTCTCGGGACGAGTCGAAAGTTCCAAATGATAATCCAATCCAAATTGCGAATAAACTTTGCCCGCTAAATTCAAAACTCCAAGAATTTCCTCCTTAATTTGATCCGGTCTCATGAAGATATGCGCATCATCCTGATGAAAAGATCTTACACGGAAAAGTCCAGCGAGAACGCCACTCAATTCATGTCTATGAACAAGTCCTATTTCCGCCCAACGCAATGGTAACTCTCTATAAGAATGACTTCCTTCACTATAAAGCAACATCCCTCCGGGGCAATTCATAGGTTTTATCGCAAAATCCATTTCGTCGATCTCCGTCGTATACATATTCTCCCTGTAATTCTCCCAGTGCCCCGAAGTTTCCCAAAGTTTTCGTGACAACATAATAGGAGTTTTTACTTCTCCGTATCCGGCTTTGTCATGCATCAATCTCCAATATTTCATAAGCTGATTCCAAACAACCATTCCTTTTGGTTTGAAGAATGGAAATCCTGGTCCAACATCATGAAAACTAAATAATTCCAACTCTTTTCCGAGTTTTCTGTGATCACGTTTTCTCGCTTCCTCAAGCATCTTCAAGTGTGCATCGAGCTCCTCTTTTGTTGCAAAACAAACTCCATAAATTCTCTGCAACATCTTGTTTTTTTCGTCACCGCGCCAGTAAGCCCCAGCGATAGTTGTCAATTTAAAAGCACCGATTTTGATAGTAGATTCGAGGTGCGGACCACGGCACATATCGACGAATTTTGGTGTCCCGTCTTGCATCACATTCTCGAAGAAACTGATCTCTTTTTCGCCTTCTTTTTTTAAATCCTCGGCCAATTCGACTTTGTACTCTTGCTCAGTTTGTTTTAGGAATTCGATAGCCTTGTCGACGGGTTCACTTCTTTGAATGAATTTCTGATTTTGTTTAATTATTTGACTCATTTTTTTCTCCAAAAGCTTCAAATCCTCAGGAATCAAAGTCCTCGGCAGATCAAAATCATAATAAAATCCGTTTTCGATAGATGGCCCTATAGCAAGTAAAGCATCAGGGAACATATCCAAAACAGCTTGTGCAAGTACATGAGCACACGAATGTCTCATTGCTTCAACATCGACTATCTTTTCAGAATCTTTAGCCATTGTATAATTGGGTAAATTTATTTAAGTGCGCTAAGGCTCAAAGTCATAAGCACATCGCGCCAAAGTCTAATATGAAACTCAATAAACTTCAACTCGTTTCCTTCAGGAGCTATGATAAATATGAGCTCGTTTTGAATAAAAAAACACTTGTAATAACAGGAGAAAATGGTTGTGGAAAGACAAATCTCCTCGAAGCCGCATATTTCCTCTCTACAGGTAAAACTTTTCGAAGTTCCGATCAGGATAATATGATCAAATTTGGGATGGATTATTTTATTGTGAAAGGTGAAGTGTCAGAGGATACGAGAGATAAAGAGTCCGAAACCCTTGAAGTTGCCTACGCAAACTATCCGCGCAAGCAAAAGATTTTTAAAGTGAATGATGTAGTGACTCCGCATGCGAAATATCTTGGGCAATTAATTACGGTTTTATTTCATCCAAAAGATTTGAATTTACTCTATATGGAGCCATCTTTGAGGCGTAAATATATCAATTTACTTTTATCACAGACGGATCGTGAATATTTGGAAAGCCTTACGAATTACACAAAAATTCTCAAACAAAGAAATGTTCTTCTCGATGAAATTTCTGAAAAAAATGTATCTGAATCCGAACTCGATATTTGGGACGAACGTCTCGCTGATGAAGGTTCAAAGATAATTTTTAAACGCATTGAAGCAGTAGAAATCCTATCGAAAAACTTGCACAAAAATTACAAGAAAATTTCAGGCGGATCTGAAAATGCCAGGGCTCTATATTCATCTTCAGTCACACTGGCCGAAGATGTGATTAACCCAACTGACGACGCAATTAAACCGCAAGAGGAAGCCACTAAACCAGAGGGTGAAACCATTGACTCAGCCAACAAAGCTAACGAAGACGACAAGAAAAAACTCGTCACCTCAGCAGAAGCCGCCATCACAATTATCAAAAAATCTTTTCAAAAAAAACTTCTACTTAAACGCGACAAAGATATTCGTTTTGGGAATACCAGCGTAGGTCCTCATCGCGACGATATTAAACTTACATTAGACGACAATCCGATTGAGGAATTTGCATCTCGCGGAGAAAGTAGAACAGCGCTTATTGCTCTGAAACTAGCCGAAATCGCATATATTGAAAAAAAGACAAAAACTTCTCCACTTCTTCTTCTCGACGATGTCTTTTCTGAGTTGGACGAAAATAGGCAAAAATACCTCCTTGAAGCTTTAAAAAGCTGTCAGTCTATCATCACCTCTGTCGATGTCCCAAAAAACCTCGGGAATAGTGAAGATATTGAAATTTTACACCTGTAAAAGAGCTCTTGCCGTCATAAATACAGGTTTCCAAATACACTGTAAATACTCACCGAATACTCCTTCCAAAAACCCCTATTTTGTGTTATAATTACACATAGGTAAAAATAGGCAAAGATAGGCAAAAACTAAAACAAATATGCAAAATCTTCCGGAAATTATAGGATCTATTCTGTTGGCACTTGTGCCGGTTGCGGTTTGGGGAACTCTTTTTTATATCAAAAGACCTATTAATAAAGTATTTTCATTAGTTACATTTATGGCAGGGGCTTTTGCCGTTGTACCGATACTTCTTTATAAGACTTCTTGGACGTATTTGCCTTGGGTAAATGCATTCAATTTTGCTGAGAAATACAAACAAGATTACATAGGATTGGACAGAATAGGCACGGTATCAATCAGTGTTCTTATTACATTCGTTTTAGTCGGAGTGATAGAAGAATTAATGAAATATTTTGCTGTTGAAATGACTGATGATTACAAGGTAGTTTCAATAGATGATTCAATCGCATTTTTCATCATTGCGGCACTTGGATTTTCATTCACAGAAAACATTCTTTATTTTTACAATATATGGGTTCGCGATGGGGGACAAAACATCTTTATTCCATTCCTTTTCCGCGCGACATTTTCCACATTCGCGCACGTGATGTTCTCAGGAATTTTGGGCTATTATCACGGCGTTGCACATTTCGCAAAACCAATTTTGCAGGAAGAAATCAAAGGAAAACGCAGAAAATCAATAAAGCTATTCCACAAAATTATTTCAGTTCGTAAAGAAAAAGCATTCCACCAGGAAAAAATGGCTGAAGGTCTTCTTATCGCAATAGGACTTCACGCAATCTTCAATATTTTATTGGAAATGACACTTACATTCCTGATCGTTCCATTCTTGGTTGCCGGATACATTACTCTTACATATCTTTTCGCAAAAAAAGAAAATCATAAGAAATATGGACTGCTTCTGGAAGGTGAACGAAATCACATAAGAAATCCTCATAGAAATTACTTCAGATTTATCAGAAAAATCTTCGGAAGAGAGAGTGAGTAAGTCTTCAAAACCTCAATTTGCTTTTTTATGGCTTCTATAGTAGACTAGCCGTCACTGTATTGAAAGTTTTACGAAAAATAAATTTAAATGTACAACGATAAAATAATTGTTCGGGGAGCGCGTCTCCACAATCTGAAAAATATTAATGTAGAAATTCCTAGAGATAAATTAACCGTAATAACGGGATTATCAGGATCAGGAAAATCTACTTTGGCTTTTGATACGATCTATGCGGAAGGGCAGAGACGCTATGTAGAATCACTTTCCACATACGCTCGTCAATTTCTTCAAATGACTGAAAAACCGGATGTTGACTCCATAGATGGGCTTTCTCCTGCGATTTCAATTGATCAAAAAACCGCTCCAAGAAATCCTCGTTCAACAGTAGGAACTGTCACGGAAATATACGATTTTTTACGTTTATTATTTGCAAAAATAGGAACTCCACATTGTCCAAAATGCGGTGATCCGATCAAGAGACAATCGGCAACACAAATTAGCGATGAGGTTGCAGCAATGCCGGAAGACACCAAGATTTTAATACTTGCTCCATTAATAAGAGATAAGAAAGGTCGTCACGAAAAGATTTTTGAGAAAGCGAGAAAAGATGGATTTGTGCGTGTGCGTGTAGATGGAGAAGTTTTCCCGGTAACAGAAAATTTCGATGATTTGGATGAAAATAAGAAGCACAATATAGAAATAGTTGTAGATCGTTTGGTGGTAAAAGATCTTGGGAAAAAAGTTCAAAAATTATCATCAGGGCAAGAAATTGATCTCCCAAATCCAAACCGTTCGCGTCTTGCCGACTCGATCGAAACCGCACTAAAATACGGAGAAGGATTGGTCATTATCCAGGACAACGACACAAAAAAAGAAAAGATTTATAGTGAGCAGTTCGCCTGCCCAAAATGCCACATATCAGTCCCGGAAATTTCTCCAAGAAGTTTTTCTTTCAACAATCCCCACGGAGCTTGTCCGGAATGTCACGGATTGGGAACAAAATTAGAAATAGATCCGGATCTCGTGATCCCAAATAGAACGCTTACATTAGCGGAAGGCGCGATCATGCCTTGGTCCGCTACGACATCACATTTGGGTTGGTACAATCGTATTCTTGAATCTGTTGCGAAAAAGTACGGATTTTCAATGCACAAACCTGTAAAAGATCTTCCGGAAGATGTGTTGAAAACGGTTTTGTATGGCAATGGCAAGAATGAAAAATTTGCAATTTCCGTCGGGCCGGAAGATTCAGACAGCTCATTTGTAGGAAGTTATGAAACTGTTTTTGAAGGAGTTATTCCGAATCTTGAACGAAGATATTTGGAAACGGAGTCGGATTATGTAAGACGAAAAATTGAGGATTATATGCGTATTCTTGAATGTCCTCTTTGCCACGGCAAGCGCCTTAAACCAGAGATTTTATCTATTACTATTAATGGTTTATCAATCATAGATGTCACAGAAATGTCCGTAAAAGAAATTACGAAATTTTTCCAGAATATTGAATTAACAGATACAGAAGCTCAGATCGCGAGATTGATTCTTGTTGAAATCAAAAATCGCCTAAGTTTCTTGGATAATGTTGGACTTTCATATATCACGCTTAATCGCAAAGCAAACACATTATCAGGAGGAGAAGCTCAAAGAACACGTCTTGCTACACAGATTGGATCAAAACTTTCAGGCGTCATATATGTTTTGGACGAACCGTCAATTGGTCTTCATCAAAATGACAATGATAAATTGATAAAAACTCTAGTCGCCCTTCGCGAGATAGGGAATACAGTTATAGTTGTTGAGCACGATACCGATACGATGATGGTAGCCGATCATATTATAGATATTGGTCCTGGCGCTGGAAAAGATGGAGGAAGAGTTGTTGCCGAAGGTACTCCACAGGAAATTGTTAATAATAAAAATTCTCTCACTGGGCAGTATTTATCAGGAGAAAAAAAGATAGAAGTACCGAAGACTCGTAGAAAAGGAAATGGACACGCGATAAGAGTTGTTAATGCTACCGAGCATAATTTAAAAGGAGTTACAGTCGATTTTCCATTGGGGGTATTTATAGGAGTTACCGGAGTTTCCGGATCTGGTAAATCTACTCTTATAAATGACATTTTGGTCACTGCTGTGCATAACAAACTTTATGGTTCAAGCACCGTCCCTGGTAAACATGAAAAAATAGAAAATCTCGAACATATCGACAAAATAATTGATATAGATCAGTCTCCGATCGGGCGTACGCCACGATCCAATGCGGCAACTTATACGGGAATATTTACAGATGTTCGTGAAATTTTTGCTAGCACGCCTGAGGCTAGAATGCGCGGGTATAAAGCAGGTCGTTTTAGTTTTAATGTGAAAGGTGGTCGTTGTGAAGATTGTAAGGGAGATGGTATCAAAAAAATTGAAATGCATTTCTTGCCGGATATTTATGTTCCTTGCGAAACTTGTAAAGGTAAACGCTATAATGAAGACGCTTTGGCAGTTAAATATAGAGGTTGTCATATAGCTTGAATTTTTTGCGGCTATCCCGGCAATTAAATCAAAGTTAAAAATATTGAGTGAAGTTGGTTTAGGATATATTTGTCTCGGCCAATCTGCTCCAACTCTATCTGGGGGAGAGGCTCAAAGAATCAAATTGGCAACGGAACTCTCAAAACGCTCGACAGGAAAGACTTTGTACATCTTAGACGAACCAACAGTCGGTTTGCACTTCGAAGACGTTAAAAAACTCTTAAAAGTACTTCAGAAGTTGGTTGATAAGAAAAATACAGTTCTTACTATTGAGCATAATTTAGATGTAATTAAATCTGTTGATCACGTGATAGACTTAGGTCCTGAAGGTGGAGATAAAGGAGGAACTATTATGGCTGTAGGTACGCCGGAAGAAATATCAAATAATCCGGAATCGATTACAGGCAAGTGGCTTAAGAAAGTTTTGTAAAGCATTTTAGACCAAGCCAAAATCTCTTATACAAAAGATACGGTTCGTTTTTTTGATCTGTTCCAGTGTGTTTTAGATCAAATTTAGCCATACAAACTAACCTGTAAAGGTTTAATAGAGTTTAATTAAATTTAATATCTCTTATTAGAATCATCTAAAGTTTAATAA
This sequence comes from uncultured Candidatus Peribacteria bacterium, assembly GCA_964447085.1. Lineage (GTDB taxonomy): Bacteria > Patescibacteriota > Gracilibacteria > UBA1369 > LOWO2-01-FULL-3 > DAONBD01. The sequence goes on from CAYURU010000025.1 coordinate 8,052, forward strand.
AGTTTAATCAAATTGCTTCAAATTAAATTAACTTTACAAAACTATTGTAAAATTATGTAAGTTATGATAAATTGCGCTCGCTTTGAAAAGAACTCGTTGGAATTAAAAAGAGTGCGTAGAATTAATTAAAGTTTGCTAAAATTTGTTCGGATGTGATAAAATCGATTCACGTTTAGTCAAATTGGCTAAAATTGACTGAAATTGAATCAATCAAAATGGAAAGATATCTAACCTCCGAACAAGTTGCTGCGTTACTTCAGGTTCATCCGTTCACGGTGCTGAAGTATCTGAAATCAGGGAAGCTAGAAGGGGTAAAAATAGGGCGTGTGTATAGAATAAAAGAAAGCGATGTAGAGAAGTTTTTGAGTGACAACACCATCGGAAACGGAAAAAACCACGTTTCTGAAGATGCTACCTCCGAACCTATTTTAGGAAAAACAGACCAGATTGAGACAGAATTAGCAACAAACGAAAAAGAAGACACACACGAAATACAATTCAAAGACGACGAAGCTAAAGACGACAACGTATATTACAAAATTTAGAAAAATTCCCTCAAATTTTTCTAACCACTCATCCCTCACCTCACCATACCTATGATCATTCAC
>CAYURU010000026.1:0-8551 GCA_964447085.1 uncultured Candidatus Peribacteria bacterium
GATGAGGCTTCCAACATTTCATTAGAAATATTTATTTTTGTTTCTAGGGCAGTTGGTTTTTGTTTTAATTTCAGTCTCGGCTTTGGTGTTGTTTAATGCCGCACCACCGGCCGCCCGATCCTTTTAGCACAATCTCATGCAAGCAGAGGAGAAAGGATAAAAGCGGTGCTTCGTTCAGATCCGTCTGAACATCTTCGGTCCTGTCGTCGAGTCGAAACCCAACGGAGGTCCATCGCCAAGTAGAGAAAGAGAGAGAGTAAAGGTAAGCCAATTTTTATTTTTGTTTTTAAGGCTAAAGCCTTGAATACTCCCTCTCCCTCCCTACTTAAGTAAGAAGGAAAGATTAAGAGTGGAATATTATCGCTTTCACATATGTTTTGATGTGAGCGAAAACATTCCGGTTTTTTGTTTTTGTTTTTATTTGAAAGTCTAATTTTTAATGTGCGAATGAATTTCCTTGTCGCCTTTGCGTTTCTCGTTTTTGAAATTCAAATCACTATATTCCGATTTTAAAAATTGTCAAAAATATATTTGAGACATATTTCTAATTTTAGTTATAACTTAAAAACAACAGATTAAGACACTGTTTTAAATAGCCTGCTTTTTGCTATTAAAGATTCAAGGGCGTAGAATACCGCAGGAAATTTCAAACAGTACAACACAGCATAAAACACCAAAATTCAATGAAATTCATATCATTAGACATAGAAACAACAGGTCTCGACAAACGTATAGACCGAGTTATCGAATTCGGTGCCGTTAAATTTGACCTAGAAGGAAATTCAGAAAATCTACAAATACTAATTAATCCCGGAACAAAGATCCCGGAATTCATCACTTACCTCACAGGGATAACAGACGAAGAACTAAAAGACGCGCCATCTATTGAAGAAGCATCTGAACAAATAACAAACTTCATTGGAGACTCGATTATCATTGGACACTTCGTCCAATTCGATATCGACTTTCTTCGCTCAAAAGGATTAAAAATTGAAAACGACTTCTACGACACGTCAGAATTAGCAAGAATATTCTTCCCGGGACTACCGTCATACAGTTTGGAAATTCTTTCGGGCATCCTAAATCTCACACACGAAGAAAAACACCGTGCACTCGATGATTCGATCGCTGCACAAGAACTATTTTTCAAAACAATCGACCAAGTAAAATCTCTTCCGGAAGATTTATATAATCAGATAATCAATATTGCATCAAAATCATCGTGGAAATTCGCTGAAACATTAAAAACAATCCAAAGAGATCCAAGTATTTCAGCAATAAAAACAACCACAACTGAAGTCGAAAAAAACTTCTCGGGCGAAGACGAAAAAATCATAAACATCATTCACTCAGCGGAAGGAATTAAACTCATAGAAACGTTTAACGAAAGCCAATATCTACCAGAAAAAATTACGGAAGAATTAAACAAAGACGCGACAAAGAAAAATTTAATTTTAGTTCCAAAAGACTTATTCGACATCACTAAAGACGAATACAAAATTGGAGACGACGAATTCTATATATCCATTCAAAGACTTGAGAAATTCAAACAAAAAGAATCATTCACACCCCCGGAGACAACAGCATTAATAAAAATTTTAATCTGGCTCAAGGAAACAAAAACAGGATTTTTGTACGAAAATTTAAGCCTGAACCAAGACGAGAAAAAAATAATTCAACACGTAAAAACCCCTGAAGGAAGTCAGAAAGTAGAGCGCAATCAAAACAATAAAAACACTCAAATCTCCGACCACAGATATTTACCGGAAAATTCATACGACAAAACAATTATATTTGACGCATTCAAATTCATTGAAAATTTTCAATCAAGCCTAAGCATTTTTACAAATTTCAAAAAAGCATCCGAACCTCTAGACTCGCTAAACAACACAGAATTAAAAAACAAACTAGAAACTATTTTCGGAATATTAGACAATTTTTTACCAAATCAAATCAGCGAATACGGAGAAAATTACACCGTTCAAGAATCAGATTTAAACAACTCAAATTGGCAAAGAATGAAAGAAACAGTTCAATTTTTAATCCAAGAATCACAGAATTTTAAAGACATAATTTCAGAAGAAACAACGCCATACCTTCAAGATTGGAAAAAAATTCTAAAAGAACTCGAAAGTATTTTTATTAATACAAATTTCAAAACTCATTTCACAGTAATTCAAAAGAGCAGAAACAACGAAATATTTGTTAAACAGATAGCAAAAACAAGTTTTATAAGAGAAAAATTTGCCGAATTCAAAGCCAGAACTAAAAACATCATATTTGTAGGCAAGGCTATTGACGAAGGAAATAATGGGAAATTTATAAAATCAATACTTGGAATTAACGAAGAAACAAAGATCGAAAAAGTAATGGCTCCGGAAGAAATAATTAAGAAGTCACAAATATTCACAGTTAACGACATCAAAGGAAAATCATACGACAATATGAATGAAACCATAGATTTTATTAAAACATTCTTGAGACAAGAAAAAGGACAAAGCGTAATAATTTTCAATTCGGGAAGAAAACTCGATCAAACCCACCAAATCCTCGCACCAAAATTAAAAAAAGAAGGCATAAATATGTTTGCACAAAAATCATCAGGCGGAGCAGGTAAAATCACAGAAATGTATAAAAAATCACCAGCAACAAGCTCAATCCTCATCACTCCAAACAAGTGGGAATCATTCGATCACACAGCACTATCCGAACAAGAAGACTTCAAAACAATAATAATTCACTGCCTTCCATTCGACCCACCAAGCGACCCGTTTATAAACGCTTTAGGCAGCGGTTTCCCAGATCAATGGGGAGATTTCAGTATCCCAAGCGCGATCCTTCAACTCAAAAAAATAATCGGAAAATTTCTGTATAAAACTCCGGGAAGAATTATCATTCTAGATTCACGCATACTCGAAAAATCATATTCTTCTGAATTTTTGAAAGCCCTATCGGAATTCACAACCCCAACAGAGGTTTCAGCGCAAGAACTACTCAAAATCCTTTGATTGACCGAAAGAACATAGTACAATTGATTTCAAAGAGTTTTTAACCCTCAAAAAATGTCAATTTTTATTATCGTAGTTTTAGTAATCGTAGTTTTAGCCGTATATCTTTATAACAGTCTTGCAAATTTCAACAATAAAGCAAAAAACGCATGGACTGAACTCGAAACAAATCTAAAAGCAAGATACGATTTAATCACAACATTAGCACAAACAAAAACTCCTCAAGAAATCGAGATGCTAAACACGCTCCGCACAAAAGCAATGCAAGCAACTTCTTTGATAGAAAAAGCTGAAGCTGAAAACATCCTTTCCGAAGCACTGAATAAATCAATCGCCGGAACAGAAAAAGAACAAGAATTAAAAGAGATAGAAAACAAAATTCAAACCTCTCGTCTTTCTTTCAACGGAGCTGTAAGAGATTTAAATTTAAAACTACAAACTTTTCCAAACAATTTAATAGCTACAAAACTCGGATTTAAAGTCACAGAAGTATTCGCAACACAAAACGAAATAGCGAGTGAATTAAAGACAGCAATTCCAACACAAGAAACAGCTCAAGTTCAAGTACGAATCCCAGAGCCAACGCCAACGCCAGTACCGACTCCGGTACCGACTCCAGTTCCAGAACCAACTCCAGCTCCAGAACCAACCCCGGCTCCAGAGCCAACTCCGGAACCAGCTCCAGTGGTAGAACCAACGCAAACATTCGAAGTAGCCACGGAACCAGAGACGCCAGAAACGCAAGAACCACAACCAACAGAGCCAGCTATCGAAACACCAACTAACACCCTAGCAGAAGCCCCAGTTGAAACATCGGTCACAACTTCTATCGAAACACCAGTTGAAACTCCAACAGGTGAGCCAGAAGAAACAACAGAGCCATCGCCAACAGAGCCACCAACAACAGAACCACCTCAACCACCAGTACAGCAACAATAAACTAAATTCCTCCTTTCAACATCTCGATCTGATCTCTTAGTTCAGCCGCTTTTTCAAACTCAAGATTTTGAGAAGCAAATTCCATCTGCATCTCAAGAGATTTTATCATTCTAGCTATTTCGTCCTTAGGAATCTTATTAGTATTAATCTTCCTCTTTTTATCAGGTTTCTTCCCCATCATCGCGATATCACGAATAGCTTTCTTAATAGTTTCAGGAGTAATTCCATGCTTTTTATTGTAAGCGATCTGCTTTGCGCGACGACGATTCGTCTCACCTATCGCTTTCTCCATCGCATCAGTTATACGATCAGCATACATTATCACGTATCCATTTACGTTTCTCGCACAACGTCCAATATTCTGTATAAGAGCACTTTCACTGCGCAAAAATCCTTGTTTATCAGCATCCAAAATCGCCACCAAACTAACCTCCGGAAGATCCAATCCTTCACGAAGTAAGTTGATACCAACGAGAACATCAAATTTCCCAAGTCTCAAATCACGTAAAATTTCAATTCTCTCCATAGTTATAATATCGCTGTGCAAATAACGAACTTTTATATCCGCATCAGCCAAAAATTCACTCAAATCTTCAGCCGATTTCTTGGTCAAAGTCGTGATCAAAACCCTTTCTTTTTTGTCAGTTCTCTTCTTGATTTCAGCGAGCAAATCCTCTATTTGCCCCTTTGATGGACGCACAGAAATCTCAGGATCAAGAAGTCCCGTCGGACGCACAACCAACTCAACTATGTCTTCAGATTTCGTCACCCTAGCTTTCTCATATTTCCCCGGAGTCGCTGACACATAACACGTCTGTTTCATGAATTTTTCAAACTCATCGAACTTCAACGGACGATTATCGAAGGCTGAAGGAAGCCTAAATCCGTGTTCGACCAAGGTCGCTTTGCGCGAATAATTTCCTTCATACATCGCACCAATTTGTGGCACGGTCATATGTGATTCATCGATAAAAAGCAGATAATCATCCGGGAAATAATCCATCAAAGTCGTCGGCTGAGAATTTGGAGGAAGAGGCTGACTACCATCACCGTGTAAATATCTCATATAATTTTCGATTCCAGAACAATACCCAGTCTCAAGTAAAATTTCTATATCATATTCAGTTCTTGTTTTAATTCTTTCCGCCTCAATATTTTTACCAATTGCGCGAAGTTGGTCGTATCTTTCTTTTAAATCTTTTTCAATCCACTTCACTGCATTTTTAATTTTCAATTCAGTCGTCACATTATGTTTCGCAGGGAAAAGAGTTACCTCGTCAAATTCTTTCACCAACTCCTCAGTAAACGCATCAACTTCAGTAATTTTTTCTATATCATTTCCAAAAAATTCAAATCTAAAAACAGTATCTCTGTCAGGTGGAAACACATCGACAACATCGCCAAGCACATCAAACATTCCGTGTTTAAAATCCATCGCGGATCTCTGGTATTGCATATCAACCAAGTGCCTCAAAAAAACATCACGCTGAACAACATCTCCTTTCTTAATAGTCTGAGCAAGTTGATTGTAATCTTCCACAGACCCAAGACCATAAATACAAGATACAGTTCCGACAATCAAAGCATCGCTTCTGGTAAGCAAATTCGTAGTCGCTTTATGTCTAAATTTTTCAATTTCTTCATTGATAGATGCGTCTTTTTCTATGTAAGTATCCGTAGCAGGCATATACGCCTCAGGCTGATAATAATCATAATAAGAAACAAAATAACTCACAGCATTGTTAGGAAAAAATTCCTGAAACTCAGATGACAACTGTGCCGCGAGAGTTTTGTTATGAGAAATAACCAAGGCTGGTTTTTGTAGTTCCTCGACCACTTTTGCCATAACAAAAGTTTTTCCGGAGCCAGTCACTCCATAAAGGGTCTGAGCTTTCTTCCCTGCGCGAAAACCCGCGACCAACTTGGCTATAGCCTCAGGCTGATCTCCCTTCGGAGTCATGCCAGACTTTATAACAAATTTTTTGTCAGTTTTTTTCATGTGACAGACACTCTATCATACGAGATTAAATTTAGACAGACATTTTCCTTCTTCAAATTTATATCCTACTGATTAATATAAAAATTAGAAAACCTGACCTATACATAAACTTCAATCCGAGTAGAATTAAACCAACCACTAATTAAAAATCTAAAAAGACCTAAATGCCAAAAATAAATCTATTAACATTCGCGATTCACACCGCAAAAAAAGCCGGGAAAATAGTAATAAAAGATTTCGGAAAACCAGTGAAAGAAGAAGCAAAAGGAATCCGCGACATAGTCACCAAATATGATCGCGCCTCAGAAAAATTTATAAAAAAAGAAATTAAGAAAAACTTCCCTGATCACGAATTTCTCGGAGAAGAAGGCGGAATGGTGTTTGGACAGAAACCAAGCGCTACAAAAAACTCCACCAAGAAAGACACCTACACCTGGATCGTCGATCCGATCGACGGCACCAAAAACTTCGCACGCAAAATTCCACTTTTCGCGGTTTCAATTGCCCTCTACAAAAATAGAGAACCAATCTTCGGAGTTGTCCACAACCCAGCTTTGCAAGAAACATTTTGGGCTGAGAAAGGCAAAGGCGCATTCAAATCGTCTCCATGGCAAAAACAGCACAAAATACACGTTTCCAAAACAAACAAACTGGAGAAAGCAATACTGGCAACTGGATTCCATCCTCAAAGTGTAAAAAGAAATATGCCGATTTTCGCACATCTCGCGGAGAAAACTTTTGGAATGCGCCGTACAGGATCGGCTTCTATCGACACTTGCTACACAGCGAGCGGCCTTTTCGATGGATTCTGGGAATTCAATTTAAAACCTTGGGACATTGCAGCAGGAGTCTTAATTTTAAGAGAAGCCGGCGGAAAAGTGACAAATTTTGACGGCTCACCTTTGGACTTCAAACTCGAAAAATTATTAGCTACAAATAGCGCCATTCACAAGACACTTTCAAGAGAAATTTTAAAAGTGGCGAAATAGAACGAATTCGCATTGCCTTAAGATCAGTTTTCATCTACCATAACGCCTGCTTTCACTTTGAAAGCACTTAATTTGGCCCCATAGCTCAATGGATAGAGCGCAGGTTTGCGGAGCCTGAAATGAAGGTTCGATTCCTTCTGGGGTCACCAGATAGATGCGAGGAAAACTACACAAATAATTCGATTCCAATTTTCTTCTTCATCGCATCGTAATATTTTTTATCCGCAGTCAAAAACACTCCATCAAAATCTTTTGCCAAAGCCGAATAAGAAGCATCATAAAAAGTGATTTTCGGATCAGAACAAACTTCTTTCAAAATACTCTGCACGCTCTCGTAACTTGGATCAACAAAACTTATTTTTAAATTAGAAAAAATATCATAAGCTTCCAACACGGCATCATACCCCTCGATTTTCCTAGAAATCGTATTTAAAAATTCATATTTAAGAAGTGCAGGAGCAAAAATCGACAACCTATATTTTCTAGCATAATGAAAAAGTCTTTTAACACTCTCTTTCCCCTCTTCTCTAAGAAACATTTTCAAAACAACAGAAGAGTCCACTACTACAACTCTTCCAAGATACTGATCTAGTTTAAAATCATCTTTTTGCATGTCTAATTTCTCGTAAAATTTCCAAAGAGCTTTTATCTGTTTTAAACTTCACGTTTTTCGAAAATCTATCAAGCCTCTCGAATAAATCTTCTTCGCTACTATCAATTTTTTCGAAATCTTCTTCGATCAAACGAACAACATACTGACTCATATTTTTCCCAATATTTTTCCTCAAACGCACAACAACACTCTTAGGAAAAGAAAACGTCATCCTTTGATAGTCTATCTGTGCAGTCCTAGCCATACTTCTCAATTAAATTACTTACGTAAGTATAATACATAAGAAATTTATAAAAATCAAATAAAAAAGCCCCGATTTTATTCGAGGCCTCTTTGAGAAATTTAAAACAAATTATTTTTCACCAAGATAATCATTCAATTGAACCTCAATAAGTGAACAAGCTTTATAATCCTCGTACCCAGGTTGACTTACTGACGGCTCTGCACCTCCCGTACAAGACGAATGTCCCCAAACCGAATTATCACCAATCACAGTTATAAGGGAATTAGCTCCTAACTCTCCACAACCACTAACTTTTTCAAGACCGCTTTTCTCTAATTCATAATTTGGGATCATATACATCTTCAAATCATACAAATGATCTTTTGATTTGTACAAATAAAAAACTTTCACATCCCCGTTTTGAACCTTTTCACTATAAGCAGTAGAAAAATCATCACAGACAGGAACCACGGAAGCTTTTTCGTCTTTATCAGTCACCAAAGTATAACTAGCAGAATCCTCTATTTTATCTTTCAATGTTGGAACAATAGAAGTTGCATCAACAACAGTAGAAGTAGTTTCAACATCGGTTGATTCTGGAACAACTGTTGTCTGCGCACAAGCAGTCAACACCAAACAAAACGCAACCAAAGCAATAATTCGTTTCATTTTTAGATTGTTAAAAAATTAAAACAAAAAAAATATACACCAAACCTTACTTTACTTCCATCTCCACCACGCTCTCCATATGTCTCGTTTGAGGGAATAGATCGAAGACAG
>CAYURU010000027.1:0-6933 GCA_964447085.1 uncultured Candidatus Peribacteria bacterium
AAAACTTGGAAGAAATAATTCAAGCAACAGATGGAATAATGGTAGCTCGCGGAGATTTGGGAATAGAAATTCCTCCGGAACAGGTTCCGATCGTACAAAAAAGAATGATTCGTCTCGCAAATAAATACGCAAAACCAGTTATCACTGCGACCCAAGTCTTAGCTTCAATGATCGAAAATCCACGTCCGACCAGAGCGGAAATATCCGACGCAGCAAACGCTGTTTTCGACAACACAGACGCAATTATGCTTTCAAATGAAAGCGCCGTAGGCGCGTATCCAGTGAAATCAGTTCAGACATTAGCAAAAGTAATTTCGGCCGTTGAAAACGAACTAAAAAAACATCTCAAAATACTAAAAGGAGATCGCATTCAAAACAAAGATTTTCCTGAACAAAACCCGACTTGTCTCTCAGCTTGCGAACTCGCAGTTGATACAAACGCAGACAAAATAATCGTTTACTCAAAAGACGGCTTCACGGCGAGAGAAGTTGCGAAACACAGAGCATTCGTTCCAACAATAGTCGTAACTCCAAACAAACACTTAATCCAAGAATTGGCTTTGCTATGGGGCGTAAACCGATCATTGTACAAAAATTTTACTCAACAAGAATTGAAAGGGAATTTCATAAACACACTAGTAAAATATCTCGTAAAAACAGGAGAAATTAAGAGAAAAGAAAAAATAGTCGTGGTATTCAATGCGAAAGGACGAGGATCAGTCGCTTCTCTAGCAGTTTAGAAAAACTCAGAAAATAACACACCAAAAATGCGCATCATAGGCATAGATCCGGGAACAGCAATCACAGGATTCGCAATAATCGAATTGAAGAATAACAAGAAAGAATTACTCGATTTCGGATACATAAGCACGCCGGCGAAAACACAAAACGCCATTAGACTAAATCAGATCGCACAAGACATAGACGCAATCCTCGACAAATGGAAACCAACAAAAGCATCGATCGAAAAATTATTCTTTAACAAGAATATAAAAACAGCGATAAGCGTAGCGGAAGCGCGCGGAGTGGTAACTCAACGATTAGCAGCAAGAAATATAGAAATACAAGAATTCGGCCCATCAGAAATAAAATCGTGCGTCTGCGGAAACGGCCGTGCAGACAAAAAAGCAGTTCAAAAAATGGTAACACTCATTATGAATCTGAAAAAGACCCCAAAACCCGACGATGTAGCAGACGCAATAGCAGTCGCATTGTGTTACGCAGGGAAAAATTCAATCATAAACAAATCATGAAAAAGTTTACAACAATTCTTTGGTTAATAATCCTAATAGGACTCGGATTCCTTCTGTATGACAATCTTGGACCAACTCCGTCAGAAGAAAAACCAAGTGAAAAAATTAAAGTTCAAACTTCAAACAAAACAAATCTTCAAAAAGAAACGGAAAAAGAACTCACTAAAACAAACAAAACATACTCAAGTCTAGTTCGCGACGCAGATAAATTCAGAGAAAATGGATATTACCAAGAGGCAATTGCGTCATACAAAGAAGCATTAGCCACAAATCCGGATTCAGAGGAAATTTTATATAAACTTGGACTCGCGTATTACGAAGACAATCGACCTGCAGAAGCAAGACTTTATTTTCAACAGGCAAAAGAAATCAAAGATTCTACAGAATTAGAGGTTTTGATAGGAAAAACTTATTTGGATAACAGAGAAGTCGAAGAAGCAAATACGCATTTCAGCGCTCTCACTGCAGACGACGAAAACATTAAATATTACAAAGCGATCATAAAACTTTTATACAAAGATTATGAAGGAGGAAAAGAAGACTTAAACACACTCGCATCAGCAGAAAACACATCAAAGGAAACTAAAGACAAGATCTCTTTATACACAAAAGCATTAGAAAATTTCGAAACATACAAAGAAGGAAAAACAGAATTTATGGAGGCTTTGTTGGCAAAAGCGTTTATAGACAGTGGAGAATTTGGAGCATCAATTCCCCTACTTTATGATGTGATTAAAATAAAAAATAATTATCGGGATGCGTGGATAATGTTGGGCTACGCATACCTGCAAACAGGTAAAACAGCCGATTCAATAAACGCATTTCAGCAGGCCGAAACACTCGATCCAAACAAACCTCAAACTCTATTTTTCTTAGGACTTGCCAACGCAATAGACGATAAATATGACGACGCTATCGACTATCTAAAAAAAGCATCAGAATCAGGATTTGAGCCTAAATCTTTGATTGAGCAAAAACTCGCAGACATTTACATTATCAAAGAACAATACGACAAAGCATTAGTTTCATTTGAGAACATAAAAAAAGATGGAATCATCGATAAAAATATATATACAAAAGCCGTTTGGATCTGTATTGATAAATTAAAAAAACCTGCAAAAGCACTGTCGTTCGCAGAAACTTTACTTAAATCAATGCCTGAAGAAGCCGTAAGTTATAATCTTCGCGGTTGGGCATATGTTGCGTACGGAGATTACGATAAAGCAAAAGATGATCTTATCAAAGCACTCAAAATCGACCCGAAATTCGACAGCGCATACTTAAATCTCGGATGGATGTATGAAAAAATGGACATGACTGCGACAGCGAAAGAGTATTACAAAAAAGCGTATTCGCTCGGAAACGGCAATTCGATCGCCGACACCGCAGCGATCAGGTTCAACAGCATAATGAAAGCCGATATAACGTCAACTTACTCACCATCCCTTTAATAAACCCACTATGAACATTCAAATCGCTGTCGCAATTCTAATCACGATACTTGGTGCAATAGTCGGAAGTTTTTTAAGCGTCGTAATATCTCGCACTCACAATCAAGAAAAAGGCATTTGGTTCGGGCGCTCAATCTGTCCGCACTGCAAAAAACAATTAAAATGGTACTATCTCTTCCCTATTTTCAGCTACTTATTTCTACGCGGGAAATGCGGGTTTTGCGGAAAACGTATAAGCGCACACTATCTCGGACTTGAAATTCTCACAGCTGGATTTTTTCTAATGGCATTTATCAAAGCGCCATTTATAGATCCTAATTTTGCTATCAATTACACATCTCTTGAACTATCACTTTTTTACACAGTTTTGTTCACATTTTTGTCAGTAATTTTCTTCTACGACTTACTATACAAAGAAATACCTGACAGATTCTCGATCCCGGCAATCATCATCGCCATAATAATGGCGGTAATCACGGGAACTCCAACTATCTTAAGTATCGGAATCGCACTTTTAATTATAGTTCTATTTTTCGGAGGACAAATCGTTATTTCCAGAGGCGCGTGGCTCGGCGGTGGAGATTTGCGTCTCGGAGTTCTCATGGCGGTAATTCTAGGATGGAAAGTTATGATTTTAGCTCTTATTTTGAGTTATATTATAGGAGCGGTTTTAAGTTTAATTTTGATCGCCACGAAAAAAGCTAATCGCAAAACAGCAATTCCTTTCGGACCATTTTTGATAATCGGATTAGTGATCGCAATGTTTTGGGGAGAATTAATAATCACAAAATATTTTCAATTAATGTATTAAGCCACAACATACGCAATCCTAAAACAACGCACAAACTAGCGATAATACGCAACTAACATCAATAACAAAATTTCTATGATAAAACTCGTTCTTATCCGCCACGGTGAAAGCACTTGGAACAAAGAAAATCGTTTCACTGGATGGACTGATGTTGACCTAAGCCCAAAGGGAGTGGAAGAAGCAATTGAAGCAGGAGAAGTTTTGAAGAAAAAAGGTTTCAAATTTGATATTGCCTACACGTCTGTACTCAAAAGAGCGATCAAAACCCTCTGGCTCGCAATGGAGAAAATGGATTTGATGTGGATACCTGTAGTAAATTCTTGGAAATTGAACGAACGTCATTACGGCGCATTACAAGGATTAAACAAAGCGGAAACAGCAAAAAAATACGGAGAAGAATTATTCACACAATGGAGAAGAGGATATGCAACTCCCCCGCCTCCATTGAAAAAAACAGACAAACGCTACCCGGGCAAAGACCCACGCTACAAAGACTTAAAAGCAAAAGAATTACCATTAACAGAGTGTCTGAAAGACACAGTCAAAAGAGTGGTCCCTTACTTCCAAAAAGAAATCGCTCCACTCCTGAAAAAAGATAAAAAAGTCCTCATAGTCGCACACGGAAACAGCCTACGCGCACTAGTAAAATATATCGACAACATTTCCGACAAAGACATCTCGTCATTAAACATTCCAACAGGCATTCCACTAGTTTACGAATTCGATAAAAATTTAAAACCTATCCGCCACTACTACATAGGCGATAGCGCCAAAATAAAATCCGCAACAGAAAAAGTTGCAAAACAAGGCAAAGTAAAATAGAATGGACAAGACATCCCCTCATTTATTAAATAAAAATCCTATGAAAAAATTCATCACAGTTTTATCAGTGTTATTGTTAGTCAATTTATTTTCAGTACCAGCATTTGCTGCAACTTACACCCCACCAAGCATCACCGATCCTTTTAGTGGAGCAAATTCAGAACCAGCTGACGACGATACTCCTCCATCTCTAGGAATAGAAAGTACTAGTTCTTCATCAGGTAGTGGATCTTACGTTAGACCAAGCACTACAACTACAACTACGACGCCTCCTACTCTAACAACAGCTTCACAAACAACACCCGTCACAACTACAGAAACAAAAGAGATCACAAAAACAGGCCCAGAGATGATCTATTTGATTCTTCTAGGCCTGCTATTAATTGGTGGATATCAGTTCGCTATGAAAAGAAAATAGAGAGAGCGAACGGAACTGTTTTATTTAATTAAACGAGATCCATAATTTTCAATAGTTGGATTTACAATCCCAACACTATTCAACGTAGTACTAGCATCAGGAACAATAGAAGATCCCACTTCTTTGTCTATTGTTAAAGGAGTTAATTCATAATCTCCAAAATAAGGAGTGAAATTTGTGATAGCCAAAGTAGCTCCACAAACTTTGTCGTCGGAAACTCCAGTAACACAAACACTGTAAGATTTTTCTAGATCAAACAAAACACTTGAACCAAAAATCAATTTATCAGTTCCGCTCCCTTCAACATAAACAAGACTTGACTGTGATCTGTCTACCCCAACACCAGAAACAGTAGCAAACATGTCATTTGACGCCCATTCAATCTTGTCTGAAAAAGTTATATTACAAGTTGAAGGATATGTGCCTTCCTGTGTTCTAGTAACAGTATCAGCCAAGATGTTTTCACTTACATCCAAAGTAGTAGCGTCAGAAGTAGTAGGCTCTCTTTTATGCACAGAAGTTGTTGTTTCAACAGAGGCATCAGTCTTAATAAATTCATTTTGCAAAAGTGTTTTTTCCACAGTAACCGTAGAATCGTCTGCATTTTGACAATCAACAGACTTCACAGTCACAGGTTCTGCATTATTAATCACCGTCACATCACTGAAACTAAGATCCCTTGGTAATTTAAGACTAGAAGAGTCTTTAACAAAGATCTCTGCATAATTAACAATGCGTAAATCATAATATCCAGATGGTACCCATTCACTATTTAAACCAAATGAAAAAGAATCATTTTTATATAGGCATTGGGCCGGTTGATCATTGTCATCACACGCCAATGCATAATTAACTTTCTTTTCATTTTCAAGATAAACATTAAATTCATCATCGGCATAATTATTCCAATTCAATTCATGCGAGAAAGTAATAGTACATCTGTAAGTTTTTGCATCACACACTGCTGACTTTATACTTACGTTAGCCAGGGTAGTCACAGATACAGATTCAGAAGTATGAATTACTGAACCATCCGCACCCTTAATATATCCAATACATGTATAAGCAGTATTAGGTATAAGTCCTGACACGACTCCAGTAGTAGCATCTGCTACCAAAGCAACCTCCGTACCATCGTCAGCAACATCTGTTGTTTTACACTCAACAGCATACTTTTCTCCAGTTTTTAAATCATATCCATCAAAAGTAAATTTTGCAGAAGTTGAAGTAATATCACTAGCCTCAATAATAAATTCTTCGCTACCAGCAGAAGTCATTCCTTCCCGGAACTTTGTCCAATCTGCATCATCAAATGTCTTCCCGTCACCAAGGTTAATCCAACTTATCACAAAACCATCATTAAAGTCGATATTTCTCTCGAAAGAACCAGTAGTAGTCTGAGAGAAAACAACTTTAATATCCAAAATTGCATCAAACGCAGCATAAGTTGCATTATCGTACATTGGAATCATTACCCAACCTTCTGGGAAACTTAATCCAACGAAATCATCTTTTTTGATTCCCTCCCAAACATTAGCAGTATCATTTGAAAGCTTTATCGTACTTCCACAAACTTTAGTTTCATTAGTATTTACTATCAAAGCAAAACCTCTATAAGCTGGAATTATATATTTTGAAGTATCTTGATCTCTTTGAACATCAACGACTCCCTTATAAACAGAATCTTTTGTTGGATAAATATACCAGTTAGTATTAGAAAAATCTGATTTTTCTCCATTAGTAGAACCATTGCTATAGAAAGCAATTAAATACTGTCCATTATCACCAGAGAACTTCAAAGAATCCGCTATAGATTCCATAGAAATATCTTC
This sequence comes from uncultured Candidatus Peribacteria bacterium, assembly GCA_964447085.1. Classification (GTDB taxonomy): domain Bacteria; phylum Patescibacteriota; class Gracilibacteria; order UBA1369; family LOWO2-01-FULL-3; genus DAONBD01. The sequence goes on from CAYURU010000027.1 coordinate 6,588, forward strand.
AGTAGAAAAGAGATAATTAATACCACTATTCAAAGAAAGATCTGCTCCAGTACAAGTAGCTTCATAACTACTCGGTAAGGTTGCAAATCCTCTAGAAGTGCTTAATTTCCCCTGAGCCAACGAAGTTAAATCAGCTTCAAGAACCGGTGGATTCTTTGTAGCTGACAACGCGTTAACCGTCAAATAACCGATTCCCACTACGGCTACGAGTGTGACGCTCAAAAGCGCCAAGAGCTTTTTTCTTGAGAACTTTTTTGTTCCAAGAGAATTTTGTACATCATTCATATTTGTTTTGTTATTTATTTTAAAGAAATTAATTTAATAGAACATTATATCATTTTTTAGT
>CAYURU010000027.1:6943-8539 GCA_964447085.1 uncultured Candidatus Peribacteria bacterium
ATTACAAGTAGTAGTTGTTATTCATAATCAACAATGAATCTCTCTCCATAATCTACAATAACATCGTCAGTCGTTACATCATCTGTTATAACAGGGTCGCCTGTCGGTTCGTCTGTCGTTGTACTTCCGTCAGTCAATTCTTCATCAACAGCTTCATCCATTACCGCATCAGTATCCGCAGAATCATCCGCGACTTTGTCAACCACAACGTCAGTCTCAGTCACCTCGGTCGTCTCGGTCGCCTCAGTCGCTTCAGTCGTTTCAGTCGTCTCAGTCGTCTCATCACTTTCTTCCTCCACTACAGATCCAGTCGTTGCCTCAGCTTCAACGGTTTTTGTTTGTTTTTTACTGCTCCCAGAACTTTCCTCAATCAATGATAAAATTTCATCAATTATATTAACAACATTTACTTTCTTGTTTAAATGAAACCACACAGCGTTATACGACAATTTAGTCCCAACTCCAGTAGTTTTATTCCAATCCTTATCATAATCAAACTTCTTAAATGAATTTGGTCCGTCTTTATAAAAAGCAACATCAACAGCATCTTTACCAAAAAGATCAATCATTCCTCCTATAACAGAAGTGTTATTCCCAGCTGGTAACAATGCCCAGCCCTTCGGTAAAACACGCATCGATTTCAAAATTTTAACTGACAAATCAAATGAAATTTCTTCACCATCTTTTGTGTGCCATATATCATCAGTAGATATTTTAAACAAAGATCCCTTACAAAAAAGGGTATCAGGATCGTCAGTTACAACCTGAAAACCAATGTAAGCAGGCACTTCCACATCTCCGTCAAAAGTTCCAATAACATCCAGTGTTTTCGTACTCATAAAAGGAGAAGAATCGGTTGGGTATAAATAATATGTATCCTTGGATTTTCCTCCAACAGAAGCAGGCTCAAAAACAGCAATTAGATATTGAGAACCCTTTGTTGGATGAATAGCACCAGCTATTTCTTTCAATGTAACTTTTTGTTTCGCAAAAAGTTGCTCAACCCTATTTCCCAAAGCAACTTCAAATTTAGAATTACATTTATAGGCCTCTACATCCTGATCTGTAAATTTAGCAAACCCAGGAATCTGTTTCACAGATTTTTTTGCCATTCCCTGCGCCATAGAAGAAGTTTTAAATTCAAGGGTTGGAGGCTCTGAAGAACTCTTTGAAACTGAAGAAAATAAGTACACTCCCCCGCCAATAATTGCCAAAGAAACCACAGCCAAAACACCAAATTTCACCTTACCAATCTGATTCAAAAATCTAGAAGAGACTTTTTCATCTTCGGGCTGAGGATTTATTAAATTTTGTAATTGATCCATATGTTTGTTTTTATTTTATATTTAGATTTATTTTTAGATTTTTAAGATCGGAAATTTTTCCTCAATTAAAAATCATCAATACACAATTATATCATTTTTTCATTATTTACGCAACACTTCACCCTTAAGATTTAAGCTTTTTGATGCTAAAATTCGCCGGTAAAATAAATCAAATGAAAGCAGTAATTCTCGCGGGAGGCGGAGGAACGCGCCTTTGGCCACTATCCACTCCTGAAAAACCAAAACAATTTCACTCGCTTGTAAGCGACAA
>CAYURU010000028.1:0-5146 GCA_964447085.1 uncultured Candidatus Peribacteria bacterium
AAATGTTCTCGGTCTAATTGTGTGTAATACAAATGTTTTAAGGCTTGAATATCTTTTTTGTTGGTGATATCATCAGCTCCTTAATTTTCTGGATATATGGATTTTTCAGAAGTTATTACAGCTAAATATCGTGATGTTGAGGATTTTGCGAGGGGACAAAACTTACTTGCAGAGGGAGAATCTTTTTTTGATGCTTTTAGTAGAGTAGCAAGAGTTCTTGTTGATGATATTGAACAAGATTTTGGAGCGGATCCCGATGAAGTCAGAGATTTCTATCATCAGTTTATGTTGGGGATTTCCGAAGGTTCGATTGTTTTAGGGACTCCAATATTGATTAATGCTGGTCGACAGGGAAGAGATCTTCAACCGTTGACTTCGTGTATTGCTCCACCTAGGAATGTATTGAGAGGAACTTTGAGATCTGATTTGGTTGCTTCTCTTTATGACACAGAAATGGGAATGGCTGTTAATTTGGATGATATTTTTGGTAATCCTGGGGAAGTAATTGATTGGCTTGATGAACAGGCTAGACTTGCTGAAGGCAGAGGGAAAAAAAGAGCTTGTAATATGGTCACAATGAGTTCGAATCATCCTGATATATTAGATTTTATAGATGTAAAACTTAATGCTGATCATTCCAAATCTAAGACCAATATTTCGGTTATGGTTGATGATCGTTTTATGGAAGCGGTTGAGGCTGATGGAGATTATACTTTAGACTTGAGAAGTGAGCTAAATGAAGATGTTATTAAGACTGTTAAGGCGAGACAAATTTTTGATAAGATTGTATTTGCTGCACATAAAAACGGAGATCCTGGAATAGTTTTTAAAGATAGAATTTTCGAATCTGACCCAACTCCTCATTTGAGTGATAGTATAGCTCTTGCTCCTTGTTCAGAATTAAGTTTGACTCCTGGAGAAGCTTGTCAGTTTTCTTATATCAATTTGGGGACGATGGTTTCTGGTGAGTATGGTAACAAGAGTGTTGACTGGGATAAAATGGAACAAAATATACATTTTCTCCTACGCTTTTTGGATAATGCGTTGGAGTATAGTCTCCCAAGATATTTTAGTGAGGAGAGTCGCACTGTAAATGCTGCAAAAAGAAAAGTTGGAATAGGTATTTTGGGGCTTGCTGATATGTTTATTGAACTTGGTATTCAGTATAATTCTCCTGAGGCTGTTGAGTTGACGAGAGATGTAATGTCTTTCATTAATTATCATTCAAAATTAGCTTCTGTTAATCTAGCTAAGGATAGGGGGCATTTCCCAGCTTTCCCAGATAGTAGATATGCTAAAGACGATCAATTTATAGAAAGCCGTCTTTCTAGAAAATGTGATTCGAAAATTACGGCTGAATCTTGGGACGAGCTTGCATCTGAAATAAAAAGATATGGATTAAGAAATGCAACTACTATTGCTATTCCTCCAACTGGAAGAAGTTCACAGCTTATTAAACATTCTACTGCTAGTGTCGAACCTATTTGGTCTTGTCTTGCTTCTGTATTAAATGAAAATGAATCAGATTTGGTTTTTGATATTGAAATGGGTGGAGTTAACAGAAAAGTAACTCTTAATCCAAGACTTGTTGAGATGTTAAATTATTCAGGAATTCCGATTAAAGGAGAGTTGGTTGATAAGATTATTGAAAGTAGGGGGGCTATTGGAAGTATAGTTGATTTGCCAGATGATATTCGTAAGATTTTCGTTACGACGAGCGAAATAGAGCCTGCTGGACATATTGCTATTGTTTCTGAAATACAAAAACATATAGACGAAGCAATATCTAAGACGGTAAATCTTCCCACCGATGCTCCTGAAGATATTGTGAGAGAAGTATATATTCGTGCTTGGAAATCTGGATTAAAGGGGATAACAGTATTTAGAGACGGATGTATAGGGGAGGCTCAGCAAATAAAAATTGTGGCTAAAAAGTGTTAACTAAGATTTTCTCCGAGTAGATCTTTTATTAGTTGGTGATATTTATATGATGCTGGATGTATTTTGCTTATATAGATTGTTCTAGCATTTTTTTGTACCGTGAATGTTGTTTCATCTCCTTCTTTTTTCCCCATTATTGCTTTTGCAATTGGAGCTTGGTATGCAATTAAATTTTTTTCTGGGGAAGATTCTCCGTATGCACCTATTGTTATCTCTTTAGTTTCTCCGTTATCAAACTCTATTTCGACAGTATTTCCTATGGTAACTTTTTTAATTTGATCTCTTATTTGTATAACAATTGCTTTTCTGATTATGTCTTGAAGGCGCTCTATTTCACTGGCTCTCATATTCATTGAAATAGTAGCTTGTTCGAATTCAAAATTATCGTGCCATACGCTGGATTCACCTCCTTGTGCTCCATCAAACTCTTCTTGAGTTTTTGATGAACTTTCTCTTTTATATGCTTCAAGTTTTTTTACAAAACTGTCATATCCAGCTTCTGAAAAATATATGTTATCCATTCTTTGAGTTTAAAACAATATTTAGAGTATCTAGAAGTGAAGGAGATAATTTTAGCTCAAATATTACGTAAGTCAATATGCTAATGAGTGTATATGAAAAGTATTTGGTTCGTAACGAATTTGACAGTTTTGCCGTTTCGATAGTATGGTATTTGCGGTAACAAAAAAATATGACAAATAGCATAGTTAAGAAGTGGTATAAATTCTCATTCAATAACTTTTTCCGAAGCTAGCTATTTTGTACTTTAAAAATTTACTTAGCGCTTCGGAAGGAGGCGCTCTTTTTTTGTCTTTTAACCCGTTTTATTCTTTAACCAAAAATGTATGTCACAAAACACGGTCCTGGAACAAAAGATGCTTATGGAACAAAAGATGCTCGTAAAAACATTTATAAATAAGTGGTTTAAATATAAATACTATTTTAGCCTCTATTGGCGAGCTTAATTTATTTTTAAAACTATAAATATATAAAGCATTCCCAATAGAGGGAATGTCTTTTTTTAATCAAATTTAACTAAATACAATATGACAACACAAATTATAGAAAATTTATCACAGGGTAGCTCGGTTGAGGTGAGTTCTGAAAATGAGGCAACGATGATAAATCCTGAATCGGCAATTTCTGATTCAGCAATTTCTGAACCAGCAATTTCTGAACCAGCGCGATCGCGGAATATTATTCATAACCCAGACGACATAGAGGCTCTTATGCCCGAGATTCACGATCGAATAGATCAATCGCGAAGGGCTATCGCAAAAGGACACGCGTTCGCTGTCACGAGAGAATACTTGGAAAATGTAATTGGGATGCCTGCGGATCCTGCGGATCCGCTCTTATCAGTTATTTTCCCGGATGAGTCCGATGTGAATACTGAAAATGACGTCGGACATCTTGCTTCGATCGACAAAAGAAGAGTGACCAAATCCGATGCAATCACGCAGAAATACATAGGTAGTGTGATAATGACTGTGACATCCGTTTGTCACCAAAGATGCGCTCACTGTTTCCGAAAAAATGTGAATGACACGATTCGCGTAATAAGCGAGGAAGCGATTGAGCAGGCGTTCGAAGAACTGGATTCTGTAGGTGGAGACGATATTTTTGATGTGATAATGAGTGGGGGAGAACCGTTGACCGTAAAGCCTGCTCTTATAGAAAAAATTGCTTCGCAGAAAGATGAATTGAATCGGAAAAGAGCCCAGAGAGGTGTTCCGCCAATTCATATCAGTATCAACACGAGAGAGCCTGTCGTGATGCCATCTTCAATATTGAATAATCCCGATATGATCGAAGCCATTCGTCACTTGGATCCGCTTGTTATTTCGATGCAGATTTTGCATCCGAGGGAAATAACGCAGGGATTCAAAGATATAATGCAGATTTTCCACGGGATGGGGATTGGGCTTCGTACGAATCATCCTATCTTGAAAGGAGTTAATGACGACCCTGCCGTCTTGAGCGAAATGTACACAAAACTCGCTGGATATGGAGTTTTCCCAAAAGATTTAATTCATCCTATCAAAAGCGGAATTCCGAGAGAAAAATGCGTGACTCTTGAAAGGTCGATGGAAATAATGCGTGAACTTGTTAGGCGTTTGCCTGGAACTTTGCTTCCGAGGTTGCAATGTTGCACGCCGAATCTTGGAAAAAGTTTCATCGATCCGTTCCATATGAGACGAGATGGGACATTCGGGTATGACGTGGAAAATGGTGAAATAATCGGTCTTCGTACGAAAGATGGTGAAAAAAATCAGCCAGCTAGTGCGATGTAAGGACGCGGGATTGCGCTTTCGTCGCGATGTGCGACTGATCGAAAAACAGCTCTCTATTGATTAGGGGGCTGTTTTTGTTGTTGATATCTTTGAGCTATGCTTTGTTTATCTGTGTCTTTTGATCCCCAGTCCAATAGTTCTTTTAATTTGTCTTATTTCTTCTGCTTTTTTTCTTGCGATTATTTGTTCAGCTTCTAATTCTTCTTCTCTGAGTCTTGAAAGATATGTGTCATATTTTCCATGAAGTATAAGCCTTGGAGGAACTAACGGATCTCTTCCCCATGGTTGTTTAAATGTTATTTCATAATCATCGTTACTTTCATCGTCGTCGCTGTCTTTTTTTTCATTTCTACAGAGGTTTTCTGTGTATTTTGAATCAAATATCCCAATATAAAATGTATTATTTGGCTGTGGATAAACCTCGTAATCTGGGGCGTATTGTGAAATAAACTTTTTTACGGATGATCTTATACATTTAGCTTGAGATATTGGGAGTCCAAGAGTCTGAGCTACGTATATTCCAGATACTGCTTTCCCCTCGGCGCTACATTTTGCTACGAATTCGGTAATTCGTCTTGTTTGAGGGTATCCTCCTGGATTTTTTGTTATTTCTTGATTGAATTTGTCTAGATCTAAAATTCTCTCTGAAGGCATTTCTGTGGTTTCCGCTGTTCGATGTATATTTATTGGAAGTTCTTGTCTTTTGTATTCTCCTGTTAGGACAAATTTAATGCTTCCTCTAATTCTTTCTGTTATATAACCTAATGCTTCAGGTCTTTCCTCTGCTAATGTGGTTATTCTGTGTAAAAGCTTATGTACTTGCGTGCTTGATACATTTTCTTTTTTTAATTTTCTTTCCATCCTCATTGGAAATGTTGGTCGTCCTTCTTTTGATTCTTCTAAAATTTTCT
>CAYURU010000028.1:5156-8462 GCA_964447085.1 uncultured Candidatus Peribacteria bacterium
ACACCAATTTTTCCTTCTTTGGTTAATATATTTATTATTTTGCTATTTTCTTCATTATGTTTTTTGCTTGGAAAATGTCTTAAACTGTCCATAACTCTTTCTTGTAGAGCTTCCTGTTCTTCGGCTGTTGGTTTCTTGAAATATTTATTTATTGCTTCTTCTAGATCTCGTCTTGCGTTCTCACTTCTTGGTAAATCGACTTGAAATTTACCACTTCTATTTTTGATTCTTATTCCAAGGGCCTTAAATGCGACAATCGTGTTTGCTTCTAAGATCCTTGTAAATTGCTCTGTTGGAATATCTCCAAATCCGTTTGCCAATGCGTAAACCTTGCAATAATAAGCTGTAAGACTTCTGTGTTCTGCGCATGCTTCTTGAAAACATTCCAGTATTGCCATTGTGTAAGAATTTGGATGAGTCCATTCCATCGCGTAAGCAATTATTTTCTCAAGGAGGTCGTAGTCTTGGTCTGAAAGTCGGATGATAGGGGGTGGAAGGTCTAATTTACTATTTTCGTCTTCTGTATTTTGTGTTTTCATCCGGAGATGATGTCCTTGGATTTTATTGTTTGTTGATGGCTTTTCTGATTCTATTTTTATATGAATTCTTCCCGTTTTCGGTAAATATTCTCTTATTTTTTGAATTTTAATAGTTATTTCTTCTCTCGTTAATTTGATGCCTTTTTTCCTGAGTTGGATTTTTATATATTCAGAAGTTGCATCTAATCCATTTTCTGTTGCTTCGAGGAGGATTGATAAGATATGTTTTGTTTCTTTTGCCATTCTGTTTTGTGATGGCCCGTCTTCTAGCGTGAGCCTTTCAACTTCTTTTCTTATTAATGCCATTTCTTCAGGGGAGGGGAGTTGGGCTTCTGCTATTTTGAAAGATAACAAAGAATTATCTTCTGTTGTTTCTGTCGTGGACAAGTCTTGATTGAATTTTTCCTGAAGTTGTTGGATTTTTTCTTCTATTGATAAAATTGCTTTTTCTATATCGAAATCTTTTGGGAATCGTTTTATTTCCGACTCTGTTCTATGAGCAAAAAATCCGGCGTAACGTTTGTTTTCGGGATGTTTGGTTGATTGTATTTCGATTGTGCCTAATACTTTTTTTATTGATTCATTAGTTCTTCTTATTAACGCTTGTGGATCTATTTTTGATTCTGTCCCTGTTAATCGAGAAATTTCCTTTAAGGTGATTGCACGCATATTTCTTATCGTTTTTAATCCTATATGTGCGGTTAAGAGTTTGCGAGTGACATTTATCTCTGGATTTTCCAATAATGCTAAAACCGCATAGGCTATTTCTCCTATATCATTACCAGTAGGTCTTAAATCTTCAGAAATTTCAAATTCTTCAATCTGCGTTTGTTTTTCCATTTGTTAGTTTGTCCAAAGGATTATTTCCAAGGTTTACCAGGAGGAGTATTGTACTATAAATCTCTAAAAAAGCAAGGAGTTGTATGGAAAGTGCTAATCCATCCTGAATTTTTCAGCTGTCTATCTAATAAGTAGTAAAATATTTTTTATCAGTTGATCGTTTTTCGCGGTTGGGATAGAATTTTTTCCTTAACTTCCTTTAGTTCCCAATTTCTTTTAACCTATCTAAATGTATGTTTGAAGAAGTATTTGTTCCACTTGCGGATGTAGGTTTTGATTCCGATCAAGCTCACTTGGGGCGTGATTGTGCGGCATATACTGAGAATGAAGATAGGGTTCATAGTGTTTTTGCTCAGCTTGTTTCTGAAATAGGGGAATTGGCTCAAGTGAGAGGTTTGAATGTGAAATTAGAGGTCGATCCTTTTGGTAATTCTTACGCTGTTCTCGAAGGAGAATCGGATGATGAAATTATTATTTGTTCGCATTTAGATAGTGTGCCGAATGGTGGAAGGTTTGATGGAGTGGTTGGTGTTGCTGCCGGACTTGAGGTGATAAAAAGATTTGTTGAAGAAAGTAAAAAACCTAATAAAACGATCAGGGTCGTTGGTTTCAGAGCAGAGGAAAGTTCTGTCACCGGGCACGCTTGTCTTGGTAGTTCTTTGGCTACAGGGAATTTTACTGTTGAAAATTTAGCAAAGAGAAATCACGAAGTCAGAGGAATTTCCTTGAAAGATGTGTTGGTTGAAAAGGGAGTGACTGATGAAGGGTTGAATAAATTGAAAGATGATCCAGTTATTAACGGTGATAAAGTGGTTGCTGTTATGGAAGTGCATATTGAACAGTCTCCAGTTTTGGAAGTGTTGAATAAACCGGTTGGTATTGTGTCGAAAGGTATTGGCGGAGCTAGGAGGAGTGATTTAAATTTCAAAAGTGAGTTGGGGATGGAGGCTCATTTTAGGAAAATTTTGAAAGTTAGCGTCAAAGGAGAAGCCGGGCATTCTGGTGGACTGCCTATGAATGGTGAGGTGATTTTGAATCAAAATATGAATTTGCGTAAAGATGCTGTGATTGCTGTCGCAAAGTTTTTGGATTTATTTCCAGGATCTATTAATTTAATAAATATTTCTGTTCCAAACGGGAATTATAATACTGTTCCAAAAGAGTGTTGTTTTGAATTGGCTGTGACTGATGATTTTGAAATTGATGATTTTCGGGCCGGGATTGAAAGATTTTTGCTTCCTGATATGACTGTGACTGTTGAAATTGATGAATCTTATCGTGAGGTTCAAATTATTAGAGATGATGTCTCAAGAGCGGCGATGCGGGTTATAGCCAGTGTTGATGATGTGGCTACTGAAATTGCGAGAGTTTCCGAGGGAGCAGTTCGTGTCACTTTTGGTGATGTTTATAGTAAGAATGGAGAAATTAATATGAAATTGGATCAAAGGCGTTTGTCTAATGAAATTGCTGATTGTATGAAAATGCAGGTTCTTGGCATTGTTGATGGTGTTGGTTCAAGTTATGAAGGAGTGAAGATTACTGAGGATAAAATTGTTACTTCTTTTGCAACGCCTTTAAGTGAGTCTGTTTCGGAGATTATTCGTGAATCTGCCGAAGGTCTTGGCTTGGATTTGCCTGATATGGGATCGATGCCCGGGCACGATATAGCTAAGGTTATTCACGCCAAAAGAAGTGATAAAAAATTAGTTGATGGGGGAATGATTTATGTCAGAGGATTGAAAAAAGGTATAAGTCATAATCCTGATGAATTTAGTGATATGGAAGACATTAAAATTGCTGTTGATTTACTTTATGAAAGCGTGAAAAAAATGGCTACTTAAATTGGGATCAAAATCTTTTTGTTTGAATAAATTGTGTGAATAAAATTCTTTTGTGTGGTATCTTTTCTGCACTTAATTTTTGTTAA
>CAYURU010000029.1:0-8314 GCA_964447085.1 uncultured Candidatus Peribacteria bacterium
TTTACTTTCCTTTGAGTTCCGAACGAGGGGCTAGTATCGTACTCGATACAGACCCATTTAAAAGAACATTAATATAGTATCTACTCTGCTTTCTCATCTTTAACTTCAGCTTTCTTTGGGGCTTCTGTTTTTACTCCGCCTTTCTCCAATGCGTTTAACTCTCTTGCGATTCTAGATTTTTTATTAGCTGCATTCTTAGGATGAATGATGTTTTTCTTAGCAGCTGTGTCTATAATTTTGTAAGCAAAAGGTAGAAATTTCTTTGCTTCCTCCAACTTTCCTTCCTTGATAAGAGTTAAAGCTTTTTTGTAAACGGTCTTCAATTGACTTCTCAATGGAAATCTTCTTGCTTTTCGTTTTGCATCTTGGCGCATACTCTTTTTTGCAGCTTTGATAATAGGCATTTTTTATTACGTTAAATAGTGTTTTTAAATATTTGCAGACGAAGTTTATTAGATTAGACCTTTACTGTCAAACGATTAATGATATTGTAACGACAAATGAAAGAAAATATGAAAGAAATAGTTCTTGCATCAAAAAGTCCTCGAAGAATAGACCTTCTCGCTGAACTTGGGCTGAAATTTACTCATTACAGCCCGGATTTTGACGAAAAAACAGAAAGTTTGACGGGGGAGACTCCAGAAGAAATAGTCCTTTACAATGCTGTAGGGAAAGCTCAAGAAGCCTCAAGGCGTTTCAAAGACGCGATTATCATAGGAGTTGATACTATGGGCGTATCTCACGGTCATATTTTGGGGAAACCAGAAGATAATGAAGACGCAAAACGATTGATAAGACTTATATCCGGGACGGAACATTCGGTAATTTCAGGATTATGTGTAATGAATTCAAAATCCAAGAAAACATTGACCCAAACTGTAGAAACAAAAGTGGAAATGGAGAAAATTGACGAAGAAGATATAGAAAAATATGTTGCCTCTGGTGAAGGTGCTGACAAGGCCGCGGCATATGCTATACAGGGGAAAGGTTCATTGTTTATAAAAGGAATTAAAGGCGATTATTTTAACGTTGTTGGGTTGCCAATTTACGCTTTAAAAAAATTACTCAAAGAATTTGGAGTGAATATATTATAAATCATTTTGTAAAATTGAGGCTTAATGTTAAGCTGAAGGCGAAATTTTAACCTCATTCAAATGAAAAAACTAAAAGCATTAGTAGCAGGACTCGCATTGGGAGGTCTTGTTGGCTTATTATTTGCCCCAAAAAAAGGATCAGAATTTAGAAGCGATCTTAAGAAGGATTTTGAAAAAGGAAATTATGGAGTAAACGCCTTCAAAGAAACTTTTATTGGTATGGGAAAAGATATGGAAAATTTCTCAAGCGACGTTGCTAAACACGAAGAAGTCCAAGAATATTTAATAAAAGGCAAAAAAGCGGCAAAAGATGTTCAAAAACGTGGTGCACTTTGGTTGGAAGCAAATTACGGGATAACGGACAAAGATATAGCAATGGCTCGAAAACAATTAACTAAAGGAGCAAGTAAAGTGAAGACAAAAGCAAAGAAAGCCGTGAAAAAAGCAAAAACTGTGGCTGGAAAAGTAGCGAAACAAGCAAAGAAAATGAAGAAAACAAAGAAGTAGAACCCAAGTGAAATTTAAAAAATAAAAGCGTTGCGATAAGCGGCGCTTTTTTTATCCTTTTATCCACGGATTTCTTTCATGTGATCGACTCTTTTTTGGATGAGAGCGTGGGTGCCAATATCTTTTCGATAAAACACAGGCCCTTCTACTGTCGCCACAGCGCTTTGCGCTAGTTTTTCAGCTTCATCTATAGAGTCAGCTATACCAACAAAAGCAATGGCTCTCGAACCACTTAAATAAAGCCCATCTTCTTTTTCATTCACAGATGCAAAATAAGCTTTTACCCCGTCAGGTATTGCACCAACAGTGATTTTTTCGCCTTTGCAAGGATTGTCAGGATAACCGTTTGGAACAAGATATTTGCATACTGTAGCCTTTTTCTCAAATTCGATATTTAATTTATCAAGAGTTCCATTAACAATAGCTTCGCACACTTCCACGAAATCGGTTTTTAATAATGGTAATACATTCATAGCCTCAGGATCGCCAAATCGTGCATTATATTCGATCAATCTCACACCATCGCGCACAGCCATAAATCCTCCGTACATTATTCCTTTGAATTCGACTCCGGTTTCTTCTTTCAAAGCAGCTGCGACCTTGCGAGTAATATCTCGCGCAGACTCAATATCAGAATCGTTCAGGAATGGAAGAGATCCGTTCGCGTCACTGTAAGTTCCCATACCGCCGGTATTTGGTCCCTTATCTCCCTCGTAAGCGCGTTTGTGATCTTGCACAGCAGGCATTTCAACAGTATGAATCCCGTCGCAAAAACTCATTAAACTAAATTCTTGCCCAATAAATTTTTCTTCTACAACAACCCGTCCACCCTCATTAAAACATTCAAACGCATAAGCCAATCCCTCCTCTCGTCCGTTCAAGTGATCACCGGAAACTTTAACTCCTTTACCACCTTTTAGTCCGTCCGCTTTAACAACGAAATCATCGCCCAATTCATCGAAAAATTTTTCAAATTCTTCTTCAGGAACATCATACTCGGGACCTTTTTTAAAAACTTTAAATTTCGGATTTCCAGGAATGTTATATTTCGCTAAAAGATCTCTTGTGAATGATTTTGATGACTCCAATCGACCAACAGTAGCGAGAGGCGAGCAACACTTAAATCCGGCTTGCATAAGCGCGTCCACGACCCCAGCTGCGATCGGCGCCTCCGGTCCAACTATACAAAAATCAGGCGAACATTTCTTTGCAAACTCCACGACAAAAACTGGATCTTTAGTCGAGCCGACAATATATTCGGCTGACAATTTTTTTATTCCGGGATTCAGAGCGTCTCCAATAATATAGAGTTCAGTTTCCTGCGGAGATCTTTTCAATGTTTCACATATTACGTGCTCGCGCGCGCCATTTCCTATGATTAAAATTTTTTTCATAAACAAACTTGTGATTAATAAATTCTATCCCGGGCTACGTTATATAGGCTAGGTTATACTCATCTGTCCCTCAGCTCCAATATCCTCATCGATTTTCGCACAAGATTTATCTGAAAGTCTTTCCTCGGCAACTTTTTTTAATACTTCAGGGGTTACATCGCCTGTTGGATATTTGCCATCAAAACAAGCCATACAGAAATTCTTTATTTTTGGATTCCCTTTTTTACAACTATCAAAAATGTCTTTTACATCAGTATAAAACAACGCGTCAGCTTCAATAAATTTCTGGATTTCATCATGAGTGTGAGTGTTTGCGATGAGCTCTTGAGGAGTCGGAATATCGACGCCGTACAAACAAGGATGTTTAACCGGAGGTGAATATGAAGCAAAATAAACCGCTTTAGCTCCAGCTTTTTTACACATTTGTACGATTGCCTTCGATGTGTTTCCACGAACGATACTGTCATCAACGAGCAAAACATTTTTATCTTCAAATTCCAATCTTATCGCATTCAATTTATAACGAATCGATTTCTTACGAATTTCCTGCCCAGGCATAATAAATGTTCTTCCTATGTATCTGTTTTTGATAAGGCCTTCACGATAGGGAAGGCGTAATTTTGAAGCCAAGGCTATCGCAGCAGTTCTACTGGAATCCGGAACCGGCATTACAACATCTATAGGAATACCTGATTTTTTAACTTTATCAGCCAGTTTTTCTCCCATTCTCATTCTCGCTTTGTGTACGGAAATTCCATCAAGCATAGAATCAGGTCTTGCGAAATAAACGTGTTCGAATATGCAAGGAGTGTGTTTTTTGTTAGTCAAAACTTTGCTGTGAACTTTTCTTTCTTCATCAATCCAAATAATTTCACCGGCTTTTACATCACGTACTAATTCAAATCCAAGAATGTCTAATGTGACAGACTCAGATGCAAAAATATATTCATCAAGAAGGCCATTTTTGCGCTTGCCCATAAGGAGAGGACGTATTCCGTGTGGATCTCGAAATGCAATCATTCCGTGTTTTGCAATATAAGCAACGACGCTATAAGCGCCACGAGCTCTTTTAAAAACACTCTTTGTGGCTTTGCATAATTGGTCGAATTTCAAATCTTTTTTAATTCTTTGTTTTGTAAGAGCTTTTGTGAAAACTTCCAATATAACTTCAACGTCGCAATTTGAATTTACAAATCTATGATCTTTTTCCCAGAGTTCTTTTTTTAGATCGTACACATTAAAAAGATTTCCATTGTGAGCCATCATCACGCCAAAGAAAACTTTTGTATAAAATGGTTGGGCATCTTCAGCTCCTCCACCGCCAACAGTCGAATATCGAGTGTGTCCGACTCCTGCATTACCGGTAAGCCTGAGCATATCTCGAGTGTGAAAAACATCTTTCACAAGCCCTAAACCTTTTCTTGTGTGAAATTGTTTTCCATCAAAAGTGATCATTCCCGTCGCATCTTGTCCGCGATGTTGGAGAGTGATCAAGGCATCATAAACATCCTGAGCTATATATTGATTTCCTAATATTCCAACGACTCCACACATATGTTAATTGGTTAAAAATTAGAATGCATTAAGCCAAATCATTCAACCTCTTTGCAGCATTAACTGTATTTAACATTAAACAAGCAACAGTCATCGGTCCCGCTCCACCAGGAACAGGAGTAATGTATGAAGCTTTCTTAGAAACTCCTTCAAAATCACAATCTCCCTTCAGCTTTCCGCTTTCGGTTCTATTGCAACCAATATCTATTACAACAGCACCTTCCTTCACCATATCCGCAGTTATGAGATTCATTTTCCCAACGCCAACACACAAAATATCCGCGGTTTTCGTATGTGCAGCCAAATCTTTTGTGTCTATGTGACAAGTTGTAACCGTTGCATTTCTATTTAACAACATCGTAGAAAGTGGCTTCCCGACTATATTACTATGGCCTACTACGACAGCATCTTTTCCTTTTATATCAATTTTGTAATACTCAAGCATTTTGATCACGCCAAGCGGTGTGCACGGAGCTAAATCCTCGAATTCAGAACTTAAAAACATCTTCCCAATATTATAAGCCGTAAATCCATCGACATCTTTTTTTGGATCAATAGCGCGAATTACAAGAGGTACATTTATATGTTTAGGTAATGGTAATTGCACTAGAATTCCATGAATTCTTTCATTCGTATTTAATTCTTCAATTTTCTTTATCAATTCTTCAGTCGTGACAGACTCGTTATAATCACATTGATCCCATTCCACACCTGTGCGAACACACGCTTTTTGTTTTTGTTTAACATAAGAAAGAGAAGCAGGATTTTTACCAACCAATATTACGCAAAGCTTTGGTAAAATATGATGTTCTCGTATCAATTCATCAACTTCAACTTTCAAAGAATCATACATCTCACCGGCGATTTTTAAACCGTCAATTAAAGTTGCCATTTTAGTACCATTAATGAATAAATCTGCCCAACTGTCACTCAACTGCTATCCAACCGTAACTCGACTGCCCACTCCGACTGTCTGTCTGACTGCGCATCCGACTGTCTGTCTGTCTGTCTGCCTGCCCATTAACTACCCACAGCAAAACTAGCATTTTTGCGTAAAAATGTAAAGAAAAACGCCAAAAATTCATAAAAAAACGCAATTTCCCGTGAAAAACACTGAAAAACGCACGAAAAATAACGAAAATCTAAAACTTCTATTTTAAAAACTTTTCCACCATCTCCCAGATTTTTTCTGCGGTTTCAGTTTTCGTTCCCTCAACTAAGATTTTTTTCCATCTATATTCCTCTGCTAACTTTTCGTGAACAAGCCTGCATTTTTCAATCAAAACATCGTTTTGCTCGTGAATATGTGAAGCTTCTTTTGCTCCCAAATGTCTTTTCCCATACAAATAAATAGCTAAATCTTCTTTTAATAGATGTTTATTTATATTTTCAAGCCATTCTCTGTCCAACCCTTTTGCTGTTCCCCAAGCGATTCCCGTGCCAACATAATCTTCAACTACCAAAATTTTTCCATCATTAAGTTTCTTCTCAATTTCAGGTTGAAATTGATATCTATTTAAAACAAACCACATTTGAAGTTCATCTTCACTGATTGTTTGAGTTGTTCCACTTCTCAAGGTTTCATCCAAGAATTTTCCGCTTGGCTCTATCCCATAATTTGGATATTTCAAAAACTCAGCGTTATATCCGGCATTTATAAGTTTTTCAGTCAAAATCTGTGCCTGAGTTGATTTCCCGACATTATTTATCCCGTATAGCGTGATGAACTTTCCTTTGTGTGATTTTTTTTCAGTCATTTGCGATATCCCGGCTCTACCCCGGGATAGATTTTTGTTAACCTGTAAAATTTTTTAGCCCGGGGTAGCCCCGGGGCTCGAACAGAAAGCACTCTATAAATGTCCTCCAGTACTTCCAAAACCTCCTCTGCTTTCAGTCCGAATTTCATCAAGTTCCTCCCATTCAAATTTATCGATTCTTACAAAAACACCTTGCGCAATTTTCTCTCCTTTTTTAATTGAAACAGGCGCATCAGTGAAATTAAAAACTTGAATTTTTATCTCGTCCTCAGGCCCACAATAATCGTGATCAATAATACCAAATCCATGTGGAGTCATAAGACCCTTCTTCTTCGGCGTAGATGATCTGGAAGCCACAATAAGCATATATCCAACAGGTACTTCAACTATTATATTGGCAGGGATAAGACTTATGCTTTTTGGCTCAATTGTAGAGTCCTCGCGAGCAAGAATATCAAAGCCGACAGAACCATCTGTCTCGTACACAGGAAGCGGTAAATTTTTGTCTATTCTTTTAATTTTGACTTTCATCGTGTGCACTATATTATAAACGCACCTATGAATACAACTCCAAAAATAGACTTCGCTATAGGCGGGCAAGCTGTGATAGAAGGCGTGATGATGAGATCGCCAAATTCGATTGTTATCTCTGTACGAAAACCGGACAATTCTATTGCCGTACAGGAGAAATTTTATCGTACACTTCCTCAGCGTTATAAGTTTTTTAACACGCCGATTATTCGCGGAATATTCAATCTTATTGAGATGATGGTGATCGGCTCAAAGGCCATAAATTTTTCTGCGAGCGTTTCGATGGACGAAATTACTCCAAAGAAAAAAACGAAAAAACAAACTAAGATTCAGCAGATTGCCGAAGGACTGATGTTCGCTTTTTCGCTTGTGATCGCCCTGGCATTGTCAATATTCCTTTTTAAATTTATACCTTTGTGGGTGACAACTTTTATAGAAAAATATTCTCAGACAATTAAAGATAATTATATAATTTTTAATTTGATTGATGGCGTTATAAAGACAGTGATTTTTATTTTATACATTTATATTCTTTCATTACTTCCGAGTTTTAAAAGAATTTTTGAGTATCACGGCGCTGAGCATAAAGCAGTATTTACATATGAAGCCGGACTTGATCTCGTGGTCAAGAATGCCTCTAAGCAAAGCCGTTTTCATCCACGTTGCGGAACCAGTTTTATATTAATAGTTTTCGTAATTAGTATTTTGGTTTACACGTTTATTCCACGCGATCCGGTCTTTGCGAAAAACTTACTTATACGTTTGGCATTTCTCCCATTGATAGCTGGGATTTCTTATGAATATTTGAAGATTTCAGCTCGTTTTTCCGACAAAGCTTGGACTAAAATTTTTGTAACTCCAGGGCTTTGGATGCAACGTCTTACTACAAAAGAACCAAGCGAAGATCAAATGGAAATAGCATTAAATTCATTAAAGATTGCCTTACAAAAAGAGGAAAGGGAGTCGTCAAAAACCAGCTCGTCCAAGACACATTCAGCATCCAATTCAGTCTCCAAAAAACAGCCCAAGAAACAAAAAAGGCGAGTCATATAATTGATCCCGCCTTTCTTCTAATTTTATATCTAGGTTTCGTAAGTTGCGAATGTTATTTCGCCAACTTTTTATTCAACAATTTCCTATTTCTTTGTCTCGGCAACCAATGCGTTGATATCCATCGGAATTCCAGGACCCATAGTAGGATTTAATGTAATTCCCTTAATGTAAATTCCTTTTATTGACGCTGGTTTCGCATCAACGATTGCTTTTGCAACTGCTAATAAATTTTCTTTTAATTGATTCTCAGCGAAAGAAACTTTTCCGAAAATAGTATGAACATTAGAAAGTTTATCAATTCTAAATTCAACTTTGCCTTTCTTGATATCCTGGATAGCTTTCTCATAATCTGGAGTAACAGTTCCTGCCTTTGGGCTTGGCATCAATCCTTTTGTACCAAGAATTTTTGCAATTTTACCAAGAT
>CAYURU010000030.1:0-1014 GCA_964447085.1 uncultured Candidatus Peribacteria bacterium
TATAAAACTTAACTGGGTTCCCAGTCTTAGGCGCATCCCATTTCAATGTCACTTGATGATCTGAAGGATAAGCCGATAAATTTGTAACATCTCCCACGGTTTGAGCGGATGTAGCTCCGGGAACATCTTCAAGTCCAGTGATTCCAACTTTCAAAGTAGTTTCTTTTTCTTTTCTGGTTTCATTACCAAGAATATCTGTTAATACAACTTTTGATACATAATCTCCTGCAGTAGAAGGTGCCTTGAATTTTACAGAATAATAACCAGATCCAGAATCTTTCAACTCATAAGTACCATCACTTAATTGTAATACAACTTTTGGTAAATTTGTTTCCGCATAAACTCTTGCTTCAACTTCAGAAGAAGCAGGCACGCTAGGTGGAGTAAATTCTAATTTTTCAAAAGTTGGAGGAGTAGTATCTATTTTTAATTTAACCTTTGAAGAAGAAGCTATGATAGTTCCTCCATCATTAACTATAGCGACAAATATTTCATGATCACCTTCAGCCATTGCGGTAGTAATAAACATAAAGTTTCCAACTGAATCGGCTGTAGCAGATCCAATTTCGAGATTATTATCATAAATTTTTAATTTTGCTCCAGGAGTGGCAACGCCGGAAACGACCTGTGATTTATTAGAGAATGTTCCAGGGACTGGATTTGAAAGAGTAATTAAATCACTAGAAGATCCTGAAGTCCCGGTAACCGATACCGTCAAGGTACCAAAAAGTTCAGTATCAAGAGTATCCCGAGCTTCTATGACATAAGTTCCAGGATTATTAAATGAAAGGGATAAAGAAAATGTATGAGAACCAGCGTCCTGAATTCCAAAAGTGTAATCAGAAGGTAATTTTACAGAATTAGCATCTCCCGAAGTTACATTAAAATGTACTGTTCCCGCATATTCCATCGCGATCTGTGCGGATTGATCCATCGCAGATAATGTAAATGAAATGTTTTGTCCGACAGAAACTGCTTGAGCCCGGTGCGCACAATGGCGTGATCGTCCACAAT
>CAYURU010000030.1:1024-8307 GCA_964447085.1 uncultured Candidatus Peribacteria bacterium
GTTGAAGAAACTGCTCCAGAAGAAGCGCCGACAGCATGTCCAATCACGGCATTTTGATTTGTAAAAATAGAAGCCGAATAAGGAGAAGTTTGAGTAGGCGTCTGAGTTAAAGGTTGAGCTGAAGATTGACCTATATTAGCGTTTCCAAAAATCTGATCAGTAGAAACGAAATAAACTATTTTAGCTCTAGATGTAAGAACTTTATTCTTAGTAAGATCAAAAACAGAATAAGTAGAAACTCCAGCCTCAGTAGAATTAACATTAAAAATTGCTATTCCGTCTTCGTCGGTCATTTTTGCAGTAGGAATAGTGTCGGAATCTCTACTGGAAACCAAAGTTAAAACATCTCCGAAGATTGGATTTCCATTAGTATCTCTCACTGTAACCTCTATTTCGCCTTGATCTCTACCTATACGAACAACCTGCTCTTCAGGACTGATCTCTGATAATTCATCAGAAATAAGACCGTTTGATTGAATAGTCACAGCTTCAGTTGTAGAAGAGCTAGAAACAGCTGTATCAACAGAAGTACTAGTGTCTTCAAAATCATAAGCAAATGATACGGTTAATAAGGACAATATAAGTCCCCAACCAGCTATCAAACTTAATATTTTTGTTTTCATATTTATTTTTAAATCAGTAAATGATACACCAAAAAACGTTTTTCTTCAAGAACGCAAGCCAAGATAGCCGAGATGTGTCAAGTTGTTTGTATAACACTTCCGTGATTGTAAAAAGGCGCAAATTCATATAAACTTCACGAGTAAATAAAGACCACAACTATGATCAAAAAAACATTTATATTTCTAGCGTTATTTTTATCTGTTTTCGCAAACACGGCTTGCACAAATACAGCGGCAGCGGCAAACGAAGTAAGTACCGCAAAAGAAACACGCACAACAGAGCAGTTAGCTACAACGGGCGGGACAACTACATCAAGTAAAACATTATTAGAGGCGGTAATTAATAGCGAGGATACAACAGCAATAGATGGAAATATGATTTTTGACGCTTCTCAAAGCTACATTCCAAATGAAAAAGAAGAATATAAATACGAATGGGATTTTGGGGACGGGAATAAAGATCAGGGAATAGAAGTTTTACATTCATACAAAGATACTGGGAGATATTCGGTATCACTACGCATATTCAACAAAAAAGAAGAATCGATCACGAACAAAGAGATATTCGTATACAACAAATCAATTTTGGTATTAACAGATTCGCAAGGAAACAAAGCGTTACTCGAAACCATCAAAACGTATGGAGAAACAAAAGGAGTTTTTATTAAAATAATAGATAGTTTTGGAGCGAGTTCAGAGTTTATATCAGAAGAAATTTTATACAAAAAACTGTCGGAATCATTGTCCTCACTCCAGAAATCATCACAAATATTAACCTGGACCAGAGAGAATTCGGGGCTGAATGCTTTGTCTAGATTAGTTGCGGAATCAAAAACAAAAGAGCCGTTAAATTTATCAAACAAATCAATAGTTGTGGTAACAAGTGAAATAGAAGGATATTCAGGGAGAATAGAAAACCAATTTTCTTTACTCAATCCAAAAAACATAATTTTAATAAACGAAGCCGGCGTATACCCGATCATCGACAACATCACATTCGAAGACCTGACAAAAAATCTTCAGGAAAAAGGATACGAATACAAGATAGTCACAGAAGCAACATTTCATTTAATGCCTTGGAATTTTCTGTCTTATTTTATATCGGTTTTGATCGAAAAAGGCATTCCTGACAATACGATTGCACTGATACTTCTTCTTCCAGTTATCGCGACAGTTATTACGTTTATGAAGCAATTTGTAGGTCTTACGACTATGGGAATATTTACTCCAATGGTTATAACTCTTTCATTTCTAGTAATCGGTATGAATTTCGGACTAGTAGTACTACTGATGATATTACTTGTAGGAACTCTCGTAAGACAGTCTCTCAACAAAGCGCGCTTATTATACATTCCGAAAATGGCGATAGTTATAGCCTCGGCGGCTATTATGCTGTTACTTTTATTGATTGTTAGCCTTTATTTCGACTCATTTAACGCAAGTTTCTTGTCTATTAGTATTTTCCCAATGGTGATTTTGAGCACATTGGTCGAAAGATTTATAAGTATCAAAACAGAAAGAGGATTAAAAACCGCGATAGTCTTAATGACGGAAACAGTAATCGTTTCGATCATTGCATATATAGTGGTAGGCGGAAGTGTGGACATAGGAATTGTAAGTTTCCAATTCGATTGGGTAAGAAACTTAATGTTAAACTTCCCGGAACTGGTATTCTTGTTGGTATTATTAAATGTTCTACTTGGAAGATGGACAGGTTTAAGACTTTTGGAATTCGTCAGATTTAAAGAAATTATAAGAAATATTGAAGAAGAATAAAAATATGAAACTATTTAAGTCATATGGGATTTTAGGGATAAATGCGAGAAATCTTCTCTACATCAAACCGTTAAATCCGGCAAAATCCATCAAGCTCGCAGACGACAAGATAAAGACAAAGAAATTTTTGGAAACAAGAGGAATCCCTGTCCCGAAATTGATAAAAGTAATTCAAAACCACGAAGAGTTGGCGAAATTGGATTTCAAAACTTTACCGAACTCATTTGCACTGAAACCAAATAGCGGATTTGGAGGAGAAGGAATAATTCCAATAAAATCCAGAGAAGACGGGAAATTCGTGTCTGTCAGTGGAGATATATATTCAAAAGAGATGCTATACGATCAAATCCTGGATATTTTGGACGGAAGATTTTCCATATCAAACATAGCCGACATTGCGTTCTTTGAGCAGTTGATAGTGCCGGACGCATCACTTGGCAAATACGCGTATGCCGGACTCCCTGATGTAAGAATCATCGTTTACAACATGGTTCCGGTAATGGCTATGCTTAGACTCCCGACAAAAGAATCAAAAGGCAAAGCAAATCTCCACCAAGGCGCGTGTGGCGTAGGATTGGATTTGGCACACGGAAAACCAACATACATAGTAAAAGGTACTAAAATCATCGACGAAGTCCCGGGTATAGGCAAGATAGATGATCTAAGAGTGCCATTTTGGGACGAAATATTGCTCGCGGCATCAAAAATTCAAATGGCCACAAATTTAGGCTATCTAGCAGTAGATATGGCGATAGACAAAAACTCAGGACCGTTACTTTTGGAGATAAACGCCAGAGCAGGTCTCGGAGTTCAAGTTGCAAATTTAGCTCCATTAAGAAAAAGATTGGAAAGAATTGAAGGAATAAAAGTTGGAACTCCGGAAAAAGGCGTGAGAATCGCAAAAGATATGTTCGCAAGTACATCAGAAAAAAAAGAGCACATAATAATTGACAAGAAAATTATTGGGAAAGAAGAAAATATTGAAATTAATATAAAAAATGAGACTCATATACTCAAAGCTCTGATAAATCCATCACACGAAAGAAGTACATTAGACATAAAAACAGCCGAAAGATTACAGCTCACGAAATCAGCCGACTACGACGATGAAAAATCTACATTAAAATTAAAATTTTCACTCAAAAATAAAAAGATCCAAACAGTCGTTGATGTCGAGAAAATCCAAAACGATAACTTTAAAATGATAATAGGCGAAAGGGATTTAAAAGGCTTTTTAATAGATTTGGATTCGAAACCGATAACCAAAGACGCTCAAAAACCGATAATAAAAAAACGCGGTAAAAGCCATTTTGAAATAGATGAGGAAATAACGGGAATAGACAACCAAATAAAATTATTATTCCATCTTCGTCCTATGAATTTGGAAGAAGAAAAAAAGAAATTTTTCAGTGACTACACGTACAATCCGCAATTCGTATATCCGAATTTGAGATTTGATTCCGACGGACTCAAACAGAGGCTCGCACTATTGGATAATCATGACGGCCCGTTGGGCGATATATTTTCAGCAAAAAAGAAGGAAATTATAAATAAAATAAATTTACTTGAACATATAGGCGAAGAATCGTTCACCCAAAAATCGATCGAACTTTTTGGAGATCCGAGCAAAGAACTGGTAACCGAATGTGAAAAGCTTTTAATCGAAAGTAGTAAGCCAGACTCGAAAAGTGGAAGTAAAATAATTCCATCCAATATAGCTGAAAAAGCCTTTAAAAAAGCGTTCGAAGAGTACGGACTTATAGAGTGGAACGTGAAAATTAAAGACGAAATGGTGACCGACTGCGTCGCCGGCAAAAACAACGTTTTATTCGTAAGAAAAGATGCTATTTTCACAGAATACAAAATTAAAAAACTTATAATTCACGAAATAGAAACTCACATCCTCACAGCTGAAAACGGCAAAAATCAACCTTTCGGAATATTTAATAGAGGACTTGCAAACTACCTTCTTACACAAGAAGGACTCGCTATTTACAATGTAAACGAACAATTAGACAAAGACATTTCCAAGAGCTACAAAGCGTTAGCATTAGTGATAGCGATCAATACAGCTCATACATCTTCATTCGTTCAAGTATTTGAAAAAATATTGTCATTTGGGATATCTGTGGAAGATGCATTCCGCATTACTTTAAAAGTGAAACGCGGGCTTACCGACACGTCGACTCCGGGCGCGCTCACCAAAGATATGATGTATTTCAGCGGATATAAACAAATAAAAAAATTCATAGATAACGGCGGAGATATGAAAGATTTATATATAGGAAAATTCAACCTAGATGATCTTCCTACGATTAAAAAACTCGAAGGACTCGTTGAGCCAAAAATTCTCCCAAAGTGGCTGGCGTAAAGCTCTACAAAATCATCATTGCGTCACCGAAACTATAAAATCTATATCCGTTCTTTTTCGCAATTTCATACAACTCAAGGATTTTTTTAGTACCATCAATTTTGTTTCCGTATTGAGCGCATCTATATTCCAAAAAAGAAGCGACAAGCATCAATAAAGTACTTTTTGGTAAATGGAAATTTGTAATTAATCGATCAACGTATTTCCATTTATAACCTGGATAAATAAAGATTTTCGTGTCAGAAGCACATGGTTTCACACGTCCATTCTCGCAAGCACTTTCCATCACTCTCACGCTAGTAGTTCCCACGGAAACGATCCGTTTACCTTCATTTTTTGCAGAATTCAATCTGTCTGCGGTATCCATTTCAACCTGAAAAAATTCACTATGCATTTCGTGCTCTGTAATATCGTCAGTTCTCACAGGTAAAAAAGTTCCAAGCCCTACGTGTAGTAAAACAGTTTCAATCTCAATACCTTTAGTTTTGAGATCTTCAATTAAATTATCAGTAAAATGCAGTCCAGCAGTAGGGGAGGCAACACTGCCCTTTTCCAGTGCGTACACCGTCTGATAGTCCTCCAAAGAAGCACTAGAGCCTTTTATATATGGGGGAAAAGGCGCTTCACCAAAATTTTCGATATCTTGATCGGTATAAAATCTAACAACTCTAGTTCCGTCAGGCAAAACATCCAATATCTCGAACATAAAACTCGAATCATTTTTAGATACATTTACCTTCATTCCTTTTTTAAATTTTCTACCGGGTTTAACGAGGCATTCGTAAGTATCTTCGGTTATTTTTTTCAGCAAAAAGATTTCAGATCCACCAAACGCGATCCTAGCCTTTATAACTTTTGATCTATTTAAAACAAGAATATCATTACTCTCTAAATAATCCCCAACATCACTAAAAACACGATGTTCAACTTCAAGAGTTTCAGGATTAAATACTAATAATTTAGCACTATCTCGCGGATCGGCCGGATTCTTTGCTATAAATTCTTCCGGCAAACTATAATCAAAGTCGGACAATTTCATACTGCTTGAAAGTTTAAGTTCGTTGAAGGACTATCAATGTAATATCATCAAGCTGAGATTCGTCTCCGACGAAATCAGCGAGGTCTTTTGAGATATGATAATTCACGCCCGAAGCGTCATATTGCTCGGCGTATTCTCTGAAAGATGTTTTAATTCTCTCAACTCCGAAAAGTTCACCTTCTTTATTCTTTGCTTCAGTAATTCCATCGCTATACAGCACAACCATATCTCCAATTTCGAGCGGAAGATCAATTTCTTTCACAGTCTTAGATACATCAGGGATCATTCCAAGAGCAGTCCCGCCACTAGGGATCGCCTCAACTTGCCCGGTAGCTTTTCTGCAAATTAATATGTATTCGTGCCCGGCTCCAATATAAGTCATTTTCTTAGTCACTTTATTATAAGAAAGCATTACCAAAGTCATAAACATCGAAGGTAAAGCGTATTTCTTAATATGTTTATTAACACTTATAATAATGTCTTTTGCATTAGTTAACATATCAGCGAATGAATTAATCATTGCATTAATCATTCCCATCAAAAGCCCGGCACGCACTCCGTGTCCGGTCACGTCACCAACATACAAATAAAAATTATCTTTAGAATCTATAAAATCATAACTATCTCCACCAATTTCCGTAGCCGGAAGGTTTTTTGCGACTATAGTAAGCCCGTCTAACTTCGGAGGTTCTCCCGGGAATATACCTTTCTGCAATTCATAAGCCATAGTCAATTCATCCAACATTCTTCTCCTATCCTTGATATCTGAAGCAACTTCTGTAAAACCTTCATTTACCTTATTAAAAAAGTGAGCAATCAACCCAACCTCATCGACGCGTGTAGTAAAAATTTTCTTAATTTTTTTACCGGCCAAAGAAAGCTGAATCTGCCCAATAACAGTTTTTAAAGGTTTTAAAACTATAAATACAAAAGAAATAATAATAAAAAGAAACAAAATACCGAAGTAAGCACCAACAACATTTAACGAAACAGAATTAACACCTTTATATCCTAAAAAATAAAATACAACAGCGGTCAAAACGGCGAACAACATAAATCCACCAAGAAACTTCGCTGTAATACTTTTTTTGAAGAAACTCATCCTAAACTGCGTTAGTAAAATCTTTAAATGTCTCGTAGAGAGTAATGATCTCTGAAATACCAATCGTCTTCAAAACATCTTTTACGTGAGAATCAGCTCCAACCAAAACCAATTGTTTGCCTTTTTCACTTAACAAAGAATGAATTTCAACGAGATATCCAATACTTTCACTATTAATAAATTTCAAAGCGGTAAAATCAAAAACCAAAGTTTTTAATTGAAAACCGGCAACTATATCGTCTATTTCACCGTGGTTTTCCATATAACCAGCCTTATCAAATTCACCTGTAAACTTGATAACTTGATAATTTTTTTCGCTATCAGAATTTCCGATCTCAACAGTCAAAGTTGGTTTCATAAGAATTAGGGTTA
>CAYURU010000031.1:0-7300 GCA_964447085.1 uncultured Candidatus Peribacteria bacterium
ACATACACATCCACAAAACTTCTGCTATCAATGCTATTTTCTCTATTATCCCCAAGCACAAAATACTTACCAACAGGCACATTGTAAACAAAACCTTTCCCATCAGAAGTCATTGTAACTCCGCCAGCCAGAAACCCTCCGGCAACATCAGGAATTTGAGTAGTTTCACCGGCTCTCAAATATGGCTCGCTTAAAAGCTCGCCATTTAAATAAATCTTCCCTTCCTTCACGACAACCTCATCCCCCGAAACTCCAATCACACGTTTCAAATAATAATAATCCTCAGCTCCAACTCCAGGCATAGTAAAAACAACTATATCACCACGTTCGATCCCAGAATTCGCACCAACAAAAAAATCCCGACCATCGCCAGACACCAAAGCCCCCGCCAACCATCCAAACTTCACATCAAACGCATTTACATAAATAACTTCATCACTATACAAAGTCGGAATCATACTCCCGCCTTCCACGACCACAGGAAAAGTCATAAGAAGTTTTATAAAGCTGATTAAAAGAACTAAAGTTGTCATATTTTTTCCCGGAATTAGCCCGGAATAGATTTTTTAACCTGTAAATTTTTCTAGCCCAAGATAGACTTCTCCAACTCCTCATTCGCAACTTTCAACTCCTCTCTGCTCAAAGCAACTCCGTGATAACTGGCTTTATTTTCAGCGAATGGAACCCCTTTCCCTTTGATAGTCTTGCACCAGATACAAACAGGCCTTCTCTCAACGCGTCTAGCCTTATCAATCGCCTCCAAAAGTTGCTCAAAATTATGTCCATCAAGAACACGAATTACCTTCCATCCAAAACTTTCAAACTTATCCTGAATCGGATCAACATTCATAACAGCACGAGTAGGACCATCTATTTGCAAACCGTTATTATCAATGATCGCGATCAAATTATCTGAATTATAATGAGAAGCCGACATCGCAGTCTCCCAAATCAATCCCTCCTGTAATTCCCCATCACCAAGCACAACAAAAACTTTGTTATCGCGTTTATCAAGTTTCAATGCAAGCGCGATTCCGTGCGCAGCAGCAAATCCCTGTCCAAGAGAACCCGTTGCCACAGCTATCCCGGGAATTTTCACAGTTGGATGTCCCTGCAAAAGCGCACCGACTTGTCTCAAATGCCCTAACTCTTCTTTTGGGAAATAACCTTGATCAGCCAAAATCGCATATTGAGCAGGACAAGCATGTCCTTTTGAAAGAATTATATAATCTTTATCTTCCTCCTTTGCCTCTCCAAATTTTCCTCTTCCTCTCCCGACGCAAGATTTTCCAAAACCTCCAACCGCATTTCCGCTAGGATCTACCGAAGACCCTGTTCCGTAATATAGCGCAACCAAAATATCCATCACTGACATACTCCCTCCAGTGTGTCCGCTCCCGGCTTTGCTTATCATATTCAAAGTATCAATTCTCAACTCTGTCGCCTTTTTTTTCAGTTGACTCAAACGCATAGTAACCGAAATATACATCAAAAAACCTTGCCATCAAAACAATACAAATTAAAATGCGCGTATGCCAAAAGACGAAACAACCCCTGAAACCATCTACAGTCCCATTCAAGATCCAAGAGAAGAATTAAAATACTTGGAATCGATAATGTATGCGTTGGACAGAGACAATCCAAAACTATGGGAAACCCTACATAAAACAAGAGAAGCTCTTATAAAAACAATACATCATAGTCAAAATAGCGGGCAAACCACTACTTCAGAAGTTTCTTCCACCACCAATCATTCTCCTTGTACCAAGCAATAGTCTTTTTTAAATCTTCACTGAAAACCGCACTAGGCCTCCACCCCAACTCTGTGCGCAATTTTGTAGAATCAATTGAATATCTTCTATCGTGCCCGAGCCTATCGGGAACGTGATCAATCATCGCTTCAGCCTCTTTAGAAAGCCTATTAACAACATTGTTCATTCCACTACTATCACCACCAACACCATTCGTCCCGCCATCATCCGCATCGCCATCACCCTCCACATTCCCGTACCCAAATTCAGCCAAAATCATCTTAGTTAATTCCAAATTCGAAACCTCCTCACCCGACCCAATATTATAAACTTCACCAATCTTTCCTTTGTGCAAAATTGCGTCGATAGCAGAGCAATGATCCTCCGTATAAATCCATTCGCGAACATTCAACCCATCTCCATACAAAGGCACTTTTTTGCCCTGCATCAAATTTGTCACGAACAACGGAATAACTTTTTCAGGATATTGATAAGGTCCATACACATTACATGAATGCGTCACAATCACAGGCACGCCATAAGTCACATTGTACGCACGACACAAGTGGTCCGCGCCAGCCTTCGAAGCACTGTACGGACTATTTGGTTGAAATGGCGATTTTTCAGTAAATGAGCCATCAACCGTACTTCCAAAAACTTCATCAGTAGAAATTTGAATATATCTACTTACTCCGTATTTACGAGTAGCCTCAAGTAAAGTCAAAGTTCCTAAAACATCAGTTTCAACAAATTCTCTCGGGCCAGTGATAGACCTGTCCACATGCGTTTCTGCCGCATAGTTAATAATTGCATCGAATTTACTACCAGCACTCCCACTTCCATCCCAACCTCCGCCCACCAATTCATTCACCAATTTTTCATCCGCAATATCACCCTTCACAAATCGATATCTTACTTCTTCACCTCGAGCCAAAGCACCAGTTCCCCATTTTTCTTCAACATCTTTTAAATTATCCAAATTCCCCGCATAAGTCAGCTTGTCGAGATTCACAATCTTATATTCAGGATATTTATTCAAAATATATCGAACGAAGTTCGACCCAATAAAACCCGCACAGCCTGTAACCAAAATATTCATAGCCACTTTTTACCACAAAACAAAAAAAACAGCCACCACAAACCCCATACCTCTAAAAACCTAAGGCCTCCAGCGCCCAAGCCCTCTAGCAAAACCCGTCATCCCTATCTATTTTTCGTAGTCCAATCAAATCCAATAGAAGGATCATCAAAATCAATTCGTTCTTCATCCGGATCATCCGCCTTGTACGACTCAGTCGTGTGATAAAGAAGCCCAACTCTTTCATTACCAAGAACTCTATATCCGTGAGCAACCCCAACCGGAATCAAAATCAAACAAGGATTATCTTGTCCTGTAACTATTACTTGAGTTTCACCTTTTGTCGGAGAATTTTCACGAAGATCGTGAAGAACCACTTGCGCCATTCCTTTGCACACAAACCACAAATCATCTTGTTTCTTATGATAATGAAAAGCCTTTATCACACCGGGATGCGTCTCAGTATAAGAAGTCTGCCCAAATTTCTTAAGCAAACCTTCATCATCGCGAAGAACTTCTTCGAAAAAGCCTCTGTCATCGCAATGCCTAACTAATTTTTTAATTTTTACTCCGTCAATCATAGCAACAAAGTACTCACTTACAGAGATAATTTCAAGCTTTATTTATCTAAAGAAGTGCCTTTTGGAGAAGTATTCTCTGGAGGAATACTCATATCGTCTCCACCATCTTTAAAAATTTCTCCAGCACCCAACCCTGAATCCAAAGCAGCTTTCACACCACTTTTCACATCAGCAGAAACGTGTCCAACTTCAGTTTGTGGAGCAGGAGATTTTTTTGAAGAATCCAAAGCACTACCAACTCCGCCTGCAACCATAATGGCAAGGGCAGAAGCACCTGCAACTCCAATTTTTTTAAATGTACTTTTTTCGGCTTTTGATAATCCATCCCAAAATCCCCTAATAGTAGGCAAATCAACCGTTTCATTCTGAGGTTCTGGTGAATCTGGAGTGTTTGGTGTGTTTGTGTTCATATAAGTTTTTTAATATATCAATGTATTATTGTACGCCGTAAAGACGGAAATGTCAATCATTCAAATCTACTAAAAAACCATCTATTCCTAGAACTTAAAATACTTTACTTTTTATGCTTTAGACATTCCTATTCTTGAGCGACAACAAAAACCCTACTCAGCTCTCTCGTCATCTGCATAAACATGCATAAACTCTGACTTGTCGTAAGTAAACAAATCCTCAGCTCTGAAAAATCTCGCAACTTCTTTCTCGGCATTCTCAACCGTGTCAGACGCGTGAACTACATTACAAGCCACACTCATAGCGAAGTCTCCACGGATAGAACCTGCCTCAGCTGATCTAGCTTTTGTAATTCCGCAAAGCTTTCTTACAGTTTCAACAACCTCAAGTCCTTCCCAGCACATCGCGATAATAGGAGTAGATTGCATAAATTTTGCAAGTCCGCCAAAGAAAGGTTTGTCAGCAATGTGAGCATAATGTTCTCGAAGAATTACTTCATCCAAAGCCATCATTTTCATACCAGCCAACTTCAATCCTTTTCTCTCAAATCTCTCAACTATTTTACCAATCAATCCTCTTTGGATTGCATCCGGTTTAATTAGAACTAATGTTTTTTCGTGAATTCCTGACATATGTTTTGTGTTAATTAAATACAACTAAAAAGTGGCCATACTTTACACTAGCCAAAAAACAACCTCAAGAAAAAGTTATTGCAAAATAACCTCAACCAAAAACTTGTATCTCTAATCAGCAGCTTGCTCGGCCTCTTCTTCAGCAGGTACGTATTTATACGCAACGCCCTTCGCAAAAACAGTTCCCTTTGGGATAGTAGTCCCAGAAGTGAACAAAATTGTTCTATTTCTCTCAGCATAGGATTCTATTTCATGACCCCTTATAAGAGGTTCAACTGTTCCATTCTCTGTATAAGAACAGTCATCACGTACTTCACCAAGTATCACAGGACTTACTAGACCCTTTGGTATTACAACCTGAAGATTAAATTTAGGCTTAATTTTTTCATCTACATTAAAAGTTGAACCTCCCTCCCCGGCATATTCAAAAGATGACCCAACTCCATCCAAAACTTTCTTTTGAGCAACAGTTTCAGAAGCAGCTGCGACAACGAATGGAACGTTTGCAGCCTCGTTGACTGCCTGAGTAAACTCAGGACGTTTTCCCCGTTCAGCAACCTTGTCTTTCCATTTCAAATAAGTCTCTCCAAAAGGAGTATCAGCCATAAAAGTATCCATTTCAGTAGAAGCGCCTTTACATGCCGTTATACCCATAACTCCAAAAATCCATGACAAAACCGGATCTTCTCCTTTTAACCCTTTTTCAATAGCAGCAGCCTGAACCGTACGAAGATCTTCACCTTCTTCAACTTTACTTGGGATAATGCCAAACATTGACATCAATCCAACCATAAAACCTCCTTTCTTCAGAACAACTTCTGACATAGCTTTATAATTTGGCCCCTCACCAGCGACCTCTTTTGGCTTCTCAGAAGCTTTATCAGTACCTTCCGCAGCAGCCTCTCCTTCTTTTTTCGCCGCATCTCCGGCAGCAGTTTCACCATCTTTCTTTGTAGTATCTCCGGCAGTATCAGCTTTTACCTCTTCTCCAGCAATTATTTTTTTATATTCTTCACTGTCTTTTTTTACAAACCTATGCGTAACTTTAAGCGCATCACTTTCATCATATTCAAACTTAAAAAACATTAAATCTTCAGTAGCATTCAAAGCTCCAGCAGTATTCAATTTATCAAGAGCTTCGGTCGTAAACATACTTGCAAAAACATCATTTCTTTTTCCTGATTCCACAAACAATTTTAAAGAGTCACTTTTTGCCCAATCTTCTTCATCAAGCTCACTACCAGCAGCATCATTGGCAATATTAAGTTCTTCCCAAAGTTTAGTATCCATAGACATAGCCATACTCCAAACTGTTCGCTCCAACCAGCCATTTTCCTTCATTTTCCCTTTCTCTTGAAAAGAGAACTCTTGGCCCTTGAAACCTTCAATAATTCTTTTGTATAAAACTTTCTTTTCCTTTTCAATTTCCTTACGCAAAGATTCCCTACTTGTCGTTTTTTCTTCAGCAATTTTCTCAGGAGTAGTCTCCGCAGAAGTTTTGGCAGAAACATCTGTAGTAGCATCTGCAGTAGTCTCCACAGGAGCTTTTTCTACCTTAGCTCCACTATCAGCCTCTATTCCTTTAATGTCGCCCCACAATTTTTTACCACCAGCCACAACTCCTTTAACAAAACCAACCGGGTTTTCTTGCCAAACAATCCTATTTTCTCTGAATAAATTTTTCATATATTTGTTTTGTTATTTTTTTTAATTTCCATCACACAATTATACCAAAAAAACGCGGTTTTAACAAGACAACGTTGACTAATTAGCCAAAATTAAATACAATCGCCCCCTTGTTAATTTAACAAAATCATCATGTCTATAGAGATCATTTCAACTCTCGACGACCAAAGTCGTCAATTAATACAATATTCCAAAGACCACCCTGAATCACCAATCGCAAGGGCAAATGTATCGAGAATGTTTACAAAAGCAGCTCCAAGACCATTGGACATGACATACCAAGTTGCAGATAGACAAAGAGCAATGATTGCTAAAGACCCGGATTTAGTAAAACTTTTAGGATTGTGGGTAGATACCCTCAGTTCTCAAGATCTTGAAGAAGAAATAATAAATGAACGTGAGACATACGGAATGTTTAAACCTCAGGTTGGGAAATCTCTCTTAAATCACAGAACGGTTCCTGAAGAGGATGAACAATTCCTTATAGATGAATGGTGCAAAGATTTTTACAATCAATATTGTGACGTTTTTGCTCCAATATCTCTAACAATGACGCCTGAAACTTACGAACAATTCTATGCAGGGAATAAAGGGTGGCAATCAACAATACCGGTTGATAGTTTCCAACCATATGCATATGTTCCACAAAACCCTGAAGACTGGACTTTATTCAATCAAATCAAAGCAGGTATGTTAGCAGGACCAACAACACCTTGTATCGTCAACTCCAGAGTTGGAAATGCAGTTGAAACATGGAGAAAAATTCTCGGCCCATCAAATCCGGACAAAGACAGAAATGACCCAAAATACAGAAATTCTTTCAGATCCAGATGGGCAAAAGCATCAAGCAACACATTAGTCCACGGATCTGGAAAAATTAAAGTACCCGAACAAACACTTGTAAATGGAACTGAAGAAACGCCTATAATCCGTACAGAAGCATTACAAGAAATACTTTGGTATAGAGACAGAGTGGCAGAAATGATCCGAACACAGGTTCAAGTCTAAGTTCAGTTCAATTCTGAGAAGAATTCTGAATACAAATGCTCGATTTCAAAAAGAAAGGGACGTCTTATTTCAGTAGTTCCTCAAATTTTTTCTCGTCATCATAAGGTCCGATCACGGCAAGTCTGAGTCGTTCAGGTTTGAACAAATCCAAAG
>CAYURU010000031.1:7310-8265 GCA_964447085.1 uncultured Candidatus Peribacteria bacterium
CTCTATTTACATCCGCCAAAGTCACCTTGTCTATTTCTTTCATTATCTCTTCGGGAGTTTTTGGCTTGCCGTGAAGAAGTTCGTATTTGGCTAACAAATGCGCATATTCTTCACTGTCTTCAAGTCCAAGAACCATCTTTCCTTTCAAAAAATTCTGAGCTTTTTTAACTTCTTCTTCGGTTATTCCATCGGAACCACCAGCACTC
Organism: uncultured Candidatus Peribacteria bacterium; assembly: GCA_964447085.1. Taxonomy (GTDB): domain Bacteria; phylum Patescibacteriota; class Gracilibacteria; order UBA1369; family LOWO2-01-FULL-3; genus DAONBD01. The sequence goes on from CAYURU010000031.1 coordinate 7,517, forward strand.
GCATCAGCTCCAGCGCCAGCATCTGCGCCTGCACCCGCCACAATTTTTTTATATTCATTTACGATTTTCTCAACGGCAAAATAAATTCTATTCACATCAACTCCCGCAGAAGTGGAAATCAATCCAGTATCCATATAATTATCAGTAGAAGTGTGAACATAATAAGCCAAACCGTGCGCTTCACGAACATTCAAAAACATTCTCGAACTCATATTGCCGCCAAGAATCACAGACAAAACTTTCAAAACCCAATGGTCAGGATGCGTTTCAGGATAACTTTCGTATCCGATAGCCAAATGCGCCTGCTCAGTACTTTTCTTTTTTAGGAAAACTTTTTTAGGCTCTTTTAATGGCTCATAAGGCTTAAAATCGTACTCTTTTTCACTTTGTTTCATTGGAAAAAATTTCTCAGCACTAGCCACAATTTCGTCGTGATCCACATTCCCACACACGACCAAAACCATATTATCCGTTGTATACAACTGGGATTTGTACTTTGCAAAATTTTCGTGTTTTGCATTTTTAATGAGTTCCTCAGTTCCAACTTCGTCCCAACCCATCGGCTGATCTCCAAAAACCAAGTTTTCAAAATTCCATCCGATCTGATACATCGGCGTGTCCTGATACATACGATATTCCTCCAAAATAACACCGCGCTCCTTGTCTATTTCAGCATCATCAAATTTTGCGTTTAGCATCATGTCGGACAAAACGTCGAAAGCAACATCCATTTTTTCTTTAGCAACTTT
>CAYURU010000032.1:0-8250 GCA_964447085.1 uncultured Candidatus Peribacteria bacterium
CATAATCCCATCCATAACGGAAGAAGGAATGTATTTCATTCGTTTCATATGATCTGTTTGGCAAAGTGTTTTATATTGTTCTAAGGCTTTTTGTGGACTGCTACCTTGCCGTTTAAACTGCACGAACATCAAAAAGCGTGTGCATTCTAGAGAGGCAAATGGCTTTTGTCAAATTAAAACGCTTTATTTTATACAGGGTTTTTCTTCGAAACTACTTTTGTTTTAGAAGAGACTTTAGCTTTTAAAGGCTTCTTCGCAAGTCCTTCGGCTTTTCTCTTCGCACCAGTAGTACCAGCCAATCCTTCTTCAGGAAGTCCGCGAATAAGGTCAACTCCTCCGTCCTTACCTGCGCGACCGACAACTTGGACATTGTCGCCTTCGTTGATCTCGCCATCAATCAATTTCTGAGTGAGTGGATCTTCGATGTATTCCTGAATAGCTCTGCGTACAGGACGAGCTCCAAAAGATGGGTCGTAACTCTTCTCCGCAAGGAATTTCAAACCGGATTCGCTCAATGTAACAGTGATCTTGCGAGGATAAAGTCTATCTTGAAGATAACCAAGGTGCAATTGAACGATTTTCTTGATGTTTTCGTGAGTCAAAGCGTGGAAAACAACGATCTTATCGATACGATTTAAGAACTCAGGTCTGAATTTTTCTTTCAAACTATTCAAAGTGTCTTCTTTCATTGCCTCATAATCTTTTTCAGCTTCTTTCAATTCGGCTGATTTTACATTGAATCCCATCGGAGCCGCTTTTTCTGTCAATTTCTCAGCGCCGATATTTGAAGTCATTATAATAATAGTGTTTTTGAAATTAACTTTTCGGCCTTTTGAATCTGTTAATTCTCCATCTTCAAGGATCTGCAACAATAAGTTAAATACATCAGGATGAGCTTTCTCAATTTCATCAAATAGAATTACAGAATAAGGCTTCGTGCGTACAGCTTCTGTGAGTTGTCCACCTTCTTCATATCCGACATAACCCGCGGTCGCACCAACTAAACGAGAAGTGTTGTGGCGCTCCATAAATTCACTCATATCTATCTTGATGAGTGCGTTTTTGTCATTATAAACTTCTTCGGCGATCGCTTTTACAAGTTCTGTTTTACCAACACCGGTTGGTCCCATAAATATGAACGACCCGATCGGACGCTTTTCGTCAGAGATACCGGCACGCGATCTGCGGATTGCTTTCGCAACCGCTTCAACAGCCTCGTCTTGGCCAACGATTCTACTCTTTAGAGATTCTTCCAAACCTTGTAGTTTTTCTACATCGTCCTTCACCAATTTATTCACAGGAATTCCGGTCATCACAGCGACAACATTCGCAATGTCGTCCTGATCGACTTTTTTTCTCTGAGAGCGGGGAAGTACGACTTTCTTTTGAGCGTCGATATCTTTCGTAATTGCAATTTCTTCATTGCGAAGTTCGGCCGCTTTTTCATAATCTTGTTTTGACACGCATTCTTCTTTTTTCTTTTGAGTAGCTTGTAATTTCTTCTGTAATTTTTTGATTTTTGAAGTGTCGATGCTTGTGGATTTAATTCTTTTTAATGAACAAGCTTCGTCAATTAAGTCGATTGCTTTATCCGGTAAAAATCTATCGTTAACATATCTTTTTGATAATTGTACCGCGGCTTCAAGAGCTTCATTTGTGATCAACAAATTGTGATGGTCTTCAAAAGATTCTTGTAATCCTTTTAACATTAAAAGACTGTCTTCAACGTTTGGTTCATCAACAATAACAGGTTGAAATCTGCGCTCAAGTGCGGCATCTGATTCAATGTGTTTCCTGTATTCTTTTGTAGTTGTAGCGCCAATCATTTGAAGCTTTCCACGAGATAGAGCAGGTTTCAAAATATTAGCTGCATCAAGAGATCCTTCAGCGCTTCCAGCGCCAATTACAGTATGCAATTCATCAATAAATAGAATCACATTTTCTTGTGCGGAAGCTTCATCTACGATTTGTTTCATTCTTTCCTCAAATTCACCTCTATATTTCGTTCCAGCGACAACAGAAGTCATTGATAACGCGAGGATTTTTTTATCCAACATATTTTCGGGTACATCTTCGTTCACGATAGCTTGTGCAAGCCCTTCAGCGACAGCAGTCTTACCAACTCCAGGTTCTCCGATCAAAACAGGATTGTTCTTGGTCTTTCTGCATAAAATAGAAATAACACGTTCGATCTCTTTCTTGCGTCCGATCACAGGGCTAAGTTTCTTTTGTTTAGCCTCTTCGATCAAATCAGAAGTGAAATAGTCCAAAGCTGGAGTTTTTGATTCACTCTTCTTGCCGGATTTGTGCTGATAAGCGTCATTCATTTGATCTTTTTGATTCATTTGACCTGCCGCCAAAACTCCATGAAGTCCACTCAAAAATAACTCGAGAGGATTCATTGAGTCAGACATCGAAGGTCCGCCTTTTTTGCTTTGAGCCTGAATATCTTCATCTCTTTCAGGTGCTTTTGATTTCTCAAATATATCCAAAATTTGATTTCGTACATCGTCAGGATTTACCTTCATATTCTCCATAATAACAGTAGCCGCTGTGTTGTCCTGTACGACAACTCCATACAACAAATGCTCTGTTCCTATAAAACTATGACCATATTCGTGCGCGATTCGTACAGCTTCCTCAATTACGCCTTTCGCATATTCAGAAAGTCCGCCGACCTGTCCTTTGATTCCTGTTGCTTTGCCGATACGGCCGACAGATTTAAGTACTAATTGAACATTGTGAGTGGATACACCGAAATTGAAGAGTACAGAGGCGCCAAGAGAATTCTCTTGCGACAAAATACCTATCAAAATATGCTCGGTCCCAACATAGCTTTGCCCGCCTTCTTTCGCTTGCTCTTGAGCTACGATAAGGGCTTGTTTAGCTTCTTTTGTGAATTTATCGAATTGTCCGTCAAACATTTGTATTGGTTATTTATTCTTAAGATCTCGCATAATTCTACCATATTTTCGGGGTTTCTTGAATGACTGAAATTTACTTTAACTTTACAATAACAGATTTAGTGGTATTAGCACTCTCTATTTTAGAGTGCTAAAAGAAGTATGTCAAATGAAGATGAAAAGTTTTCTTATTCAGCTTTTGTAATACTGGCCGCGATCATTTCAAACATATCTGCTTTGTCTGAAGACCCCTCGACTAAGTAAATGTGTCCGTCCATTTGTACATAAAACTTCACTTGGTCGCCAGATAGAACCTTGACACCGTTTCCGTTTGGAAATGTCATTTTTGTACCTGATGGTAGGGAAGTGTCGCTCAATAATTTAAGTGAGCCAAATGAATTTGTCTCGTCTATCGGAGCGTCGGCAAATCTGTATTGAGCCAATGCACCTGTGTCTCTGTAGGTGCCGTCGTAATACCATCTTGTAGGATATTTAGCTTTGAATCCATAAGCAGAGCTTTGGAAATCAGAAAATCCCGTGAAATCATAGGTTTTTGCTGAAATGGATGAACCGGCAGAAGATCCTGTATCTTCAATGATCAATGAAGGAGGCGCGACTACTGCGGTGGAAGTTGTAGAAGTAGAACCTGCAGAGGTCGTCTCTGTTGTCGGAACAACTTCAGTCGTAGAAGTTCCGGAAACGGTTCCCTCAACCATCGCATTTTCATTGATAGGAACAAATCTGAAAGAATTCAAAACTTCATAAAATTTTGTGCTCGTCTTAGAGAAAGAAATTACATAAACATAAGGGCTTCTTTCAAAAACAACATAAGTGGTGTCGCCATTTATACGGCTGTAGGTTTTAGCCTCTAATTGATCATCTCCGATAATAGAATCTTTCACATCGAAGTCATCAGCTGAAAGAGAGAATTTTTGTAAGAAACCGTCGCTAGTTCCTGTGTATCGAACGACAGTAAAAGCATCAGCTTTAAGAGCTGTAGGTGAGTCTATAGCGTCACTTGCAGGCGCGGTAATTCTTATTCCGTCAGGGTCATTTGTTAATTCAAAATTATTATAGTATTTAAGTTTAATTCCCAAGTTTTCATTCATATATTCAACCAATTCAGGAACTCCACTGTATCCGTTCAAAACCTCCAAAACGCTCACGCCTTTTACTCCATAAACGTCGTCAGTTTTGTCATATTCGACCTGAACCTTGACCTTATTTCCAATATATTCAGACGAAGATAAATTCAAGATAGTACTATTTACCGCGTACACATCTCCGTCATCGTTCGTAATTAAATGAGTTCCGTTATATTCATCACCATAACTCTGTTCAGAAAGAATTCCCGTCAAAGTATCGCTAGCGCCTTCTTTTGAAAATAAAGTGCACGCACTAAGAGAAAGAAGAGATAAGATAGCAAAAACAACTAAAGTAATTTTTTTCATATTTTGGAAATTAAAAGCTTTGAAAGCGAAGAAATCCTACATCAAAGCCAGAGATTTTTCAATTTACACTTTGGATTTTTCTATTCCCAAATGTTTATAGGCATTTGAAGTTGCGATTCTTCCACGAGGGGTTCTTTCTATCATTCCAAGTTTTAATAGATACGGCTCGTACACGTCCTCTATTGTTTCCTCTTCCTCAGACGTTGTCGCAGCAATTGTATTTATTCCAACTGGTCCTCCTCCGAATTTATTAATTATCGATTTCAAAATGTCTCTATCTACGTGATCCAATCCAATTTCATCAATTCCCAGGGAAGAAAGCGCTTCTCTGGCGATATCCATCGTCACATTGTTTGAATTTTTGTAGTCGGCGTAATCGCGCACACGCTTGAGTAGTCGATTTGCAATACGCGGAGTTTGTCTAGAAGATTTTGCGATCTCTGTCGAAGCGTCGTGGTCGATCGAAACATCCAATATTTCAGAAGATCTTTTCAATATATTATTTATCTCGTCCAAAGAATAAAAATCCAATTTGTAGTTGTGTCCGAATCTGTCTCGAAGAGGGGAAGAAAGCATACTTACTTTTGTGGTCGCTCCTATCAATGTAAATCTTGGAAGATTAATTCTGATGCTATTTGCAGAAGGTCCTTTGCCGAGAACGATATCAATGCCGAAATCTTCCATCGCGGTGTAGAGAATTTCCTCAACCGCTGGTTTTACTCTATGGATTTCATCTATAAACAAAACATCAAACTCTCCAAGATTCGAAAGTATAGCGGCAAGATCGCCTTGTTTTTCCAGAGCAGGCCCTGAAGTTATTTTGATATTGGCACCCATTTCACGTGCGATAATATTTGCAAGAGTTGTTTTCCCAAGTCCCGCAGGCCCGTGAAGAAGGACATGCTCCAAAGGTTCTTTTCTTTTCTTTGACGCTTGGATCGAAATGTTTAAATTCGATTTAATTTTTGATTGTCCGACATACTCTTCCAACACAACGGGTCTTAATTTATTTTCAAAATAATTATTGTCAGTTTGAATAGAGGAAACTACGCGATCATCCGAGTCAGCCACGACTCCGGTAACCGGATCAACCGTTATAGTAGCAGGATCAGCTCCAACTCCAGCGCCAACTCCAGCTCCAGCCCCGGCTCCAACTCCAGCCTTCGTTTTAGTTTCTACAACCTTGTTATCTTCATCTCGTATAATCATTAACTATTTGGTTTTAATTTATATACAAATTGTCTTAAGCCTTCAGGGTCAGGCGCATTTACAAAAACAATGATACTTCTGTTTGAAGCCGTTTCCAGTCTAAATTCTCCATAATCAAACATTTTGAAGTGCGAAAGAAATCCCTTTTCCTTCGTTACAATATCCTGAATATCGCCCAAATCAGCTCCGTATTCATTTCTCACAGTAAAATATTTCCAATCAACATAAACAACTCTGTGATTTGTTACTACCAATCTATCAAGCCAGTACATCAATGTTCTATAAATAAAAATCAGAGTGAAAATTATAAAAAATATAATGTATATCACGATATAGGCTCTCGACGAGAGGTTGTCTTGCATAAAATGGATTAGCACGAAAAACGGCAAGAAACTCACTATAACTTTTAATATACTGAATATGAATGGGGTTGGGTGATGTCTGAAAACCTTTAATATTTTTTCACCTTCGCGTAATTTCATTGATTGAGGATAATAAATGCCAATCAATTGTATATAAACTATCTTAAAAGCGCAATTTAAGCTTGCTTTCAAATCTAATAATATTTATTCTTTAGCCCGCTTTTAAACAAGCTCACGTAAATATGCATGCGCGCGTAGCTCAGCTGGATAGAGCAATGCCCTTCTAAGGCAAAGGTCACAGGTTCGAATCCTGTCGCGCGTACCATTTTAGACGTAAAACTTCCTAGTCATTCATAACTCGATACATTGCTTCAGCGACTTCAGCTCTTGTCATTCCTTCGTTTGGAAGAGCTCGTAAGTTGTTATCAATGATGTCGTTCTTCTTAGCGTACTGGAAATATTTTGCATACCATTCATTTGAATCAACATCTTTGAATGGGGCTTCTCTTACAGTTGATGGAAGGTTTACATCCATAGCAGTGAAAAGCATTCTTAAGAATTCAGCTTTTGTAACAGTATTTCCAGGCTTAAAAGTACCATCACTATATCCACTTACGATTTTCTTTAAATATCCTGTGGAAACGTATTTGTAATACCAATCAGTCTTTTTTACATCTCCAAAAGATAAGTCGTCAATTTCATTAGGAGCTTTGATCCCATCAAGGATCATTTTTAATGCTTCCGCTCTTGTGACAGTAGCCGAAGGTTTGAAAGATCCATCGCTATATCCGCTTACAACGCCTGAGTCAGCGAGGTAAATTACAGCTTTGTAATTAGGGTGACTTTTAAATAAATCGGTAAATGATCTAACCTTTGTAGAAGGGGTTTTAGCACTTTCAGTAGATAATGTTACAGTGAAATAATCTGAAGCGTAAGTAACTCCATCATAATTTACGAGGACTCGGTCAGTTCCTTCTGTTAAATTTTTAACTGCAATTCTAACATTTCCGTTTTCAAAATCTTCATAAGCGACAGCGTTGTCAGACAGATTTCCTATTCCGTTTTCCAAAGACAATCCAAGCACTCCATCAAATTCTTTTTTGTATGAATTGCCATTGCCGTCTACAGCTTTGATTTTTACATAAAAAGTATCGTCAGTTGTGTAAGATCCACTTGCACTTGCTACGAATTTCAATACAGATAAAGCTGGATCTTCTTTCTCTTCTGCATCTGTATTTTCTATGTCGTCATTTTCATCTTCCTCTGTTGTTTTAACAGAAGAATGTTCGACAGTTTTTACAGCTTTTTTAGTAGTTTTTTTTGTAGATTTAGAGCTTGATGAATTTAAATATTTTTGAACATACTCCATAGGGTTGATACTAGCTTCAATAGCTAAATCTTTCCCAAGTCCTGCGTTTACAGCTTCAAAGAAACTTAAACCAGCATCCTTTTGATCTTGCCAAGTAAATGGCCAATATGGATGCCAATCCATTTCGTCATTATCAATTTGGAAATGTAAATGAGGTGTAGTTGCAGTTCCTGTTTGTCCTGAATATCCGATGAGGTCACCTTTGCTTACTACATCATTTTCAGAGACCAACAGTTCGTCCAAATGACAATATCCTGAGTAGTAAGTCGTTGTTTCATCTTTATCCTCAAGAGTCGGGGAGTTATCGTGTTCCAAAACTATATGCTGTCCATAACCGTTGGCCTGATTTGAAGCCTTGATAACAACTCCGTTTGCGATTGCATATATAGGGGTTCTCATTGGAATCTTTATATCAACACCAAGATGGCCACCGGCATATTCCGTAGAATCCAAACTGTAATCTCCCATATAAGGCACGCTATAAGTAATCTTCGAATTTCTTAATTCATCATTCCAAGCCAAATCTGAAAAAGGTGTTTCAAAATCATCCGCATCATACCTTGGAATACCTCCCATCTTCTCAGAAGGCATTTCGTCATAAGATAACTTGTATTCACTAGCAGTCAGATGAATCCAGTCAGGAGCCTCTTTTACAGGGTAAGTAGTCCCATTAAAAGGCTCATGTTCAGGCCTGTTAACAACAGAAGTCAAAAGTAAACTTCCGCCTTGACCCAATAGATAAACAACCAGTGTTAAAAGTATACTGCTGAGGATCCAAGAATTCTTGGATCGAAAGATTTTCTTTTTCATATTTGTATTTGTTTTTATTGGTATTCGAATATAAAATTATATCAGATTTAAGCTCAAAAATCAAATGGCGGACTCACTTATTTACTCATCGGTTTCTCCAGAAGAAACAATAAAAACAGCGGGAAAAATAATAAAAGACTTAAAAG
>CAYURU010000033.1:0-1647 GCA_964447085.1 uncultured Candidatus Peribacteria bacterium
CAGATTCCAAGTCGTCAATTTCAGTCGGTGTAACAAACACACGAACTTCACTTCCGGCCTGAACAGCAAATGCTTTTTCAACACCTTCAAAATCCGTACAAACAGTTTCAAGTTCAGAAAGTCTTCTGATGTAACTATCGAGATTATCTTTGTTTGCGCCAGGTCTTGAATTTGAAATCAAATTAGCTGCATAAACGATCTGAGCTTCAACTGATTCAGGTTCAGGATCGCCATGGTGAGCCGCAATAGCGTGAACAACTTCCTTTGGAAATCCAAATTTTGCAGCAATATCAGCTCCGATTTTTGAATGATGTCCTGGAATTTCGTGGTCAACAGCTTTCCCAATATCGTGAAGCAAACCGGCTCTTTTACATACTGATACGTCAGCTCCCAACTCTTCCGCCAAACTTCCGGCAATAAAAGCAACTTCAATAGAATGTTTCAAAGCGTTCTGTCCGTGAGTGACACGAAATTTTAATCTACCAAGAATCTTGACCAAGTTCGGATGGAAACCAGTAACTCCACATTCGAGAACAGCCTTTTCTCCAAGTTCCTTAATAAGAATATTAACTTCGTCTTTTACCTTCTCAACAGTCTCTTCAATTCTCGCAGGATGGATACGACCATCTTCCACAAGACGTTCAAGAGTGACCTTCGCAATATAACGACGTACGAGATCGAATCCTGAAATAACGATCGAACCCGGCGTGTCGTCCACAATTACATCAATACCGGTCAATTGTTCGAATGTATTGATATTGCGTCCCTCACGTCCGATGATACGACCTTTCATCTCATCATTCGGCAAGTTTACGATAGTCGCTGTCGACTCAGAAGCAGTCTCTCCGGCATATTTCTGAATTGCTTCAGCAATAATAAACTTCGCCTTTGCGTCAGCCTCATCCTTCAAAACTTTTTCCGTTTTCTTGATCGTTTCGACGATATCAGCCTTCGCCTCAGACTCAACTTTTTTAAGCAAAACTTCTTTAGCCTCTTCTTTACTCATTGCGGCAACTTTTTCCAACTGTCCTTGTTGCATCTTGTAAATTTCTTCAACATCTTCTTTTAATTTTCTGACTGATCCAACCTTATCCTCCAATTCTCCTTTTAATTTTTCAACCTTATCAGACTTCTCGTCCAATAAAGCCTCTTTCTGTACAAGCCTGTCTTCAATCTTAGAAAGTTGCTCTCTTCTTTTCTGTTCCTCTCTTTTTATTTCATCCTGTAATTTAAAAGCTTCGTTTTTAGCTTCATACACGAGTTCGTTTGCCTTCGTCTTTGCATCAGCAATCATTTTCTCTGTTTTCTCCGCCAAATTCTTATTCTTCTCTTCAATCTGTTTCTTCCTATAAAGATATCCTCCGTACCCTCCGGCTCCCAGCGCTACAAGCGCAATTACAATTGTTACAAACATGTTTTGTTCTGTTAATTTTTGAGCCTAGTTTGGAACGGAAACCGTAAAGATTTTTGAACTAATTTTTGAATTTTACACACACTTCTCCCCTGCTTTTCACTTTATATTTTGGACCTTTTTAATCTGAACTTTTATTAACTTTTAATCTTTTAATGCAATTCAAACCTTAAATCTTTCGTAAATCTTAAATTCCGTTTTTTCTCACTAGACATTGCAAATTTACCCTCCAGCCT
>CAYURU010000033.1:1747-8199 GCA_964447085.1 uncultured Candidatus Peribacteria bacterium
TAAATCTTAAATTCCGTTTTTTCTCACTAGACATTGCAAATTTACCCTCCAGCCTTCTCAAAGTCAATTACAACTTTATGAAAGAAAAAGTTTAGGAAAATTTAAGAAAAATATTAGAAAGATTTTTAGTTTTTGAAAGTTTTTTGAAAGTTTCAGCAATTAAAATGCAAACATGCTCAAAATCACAGAAGTCCTCCCAAATCCTGAAGGGAAAGATACAAATAACGAATTTATAGAAATTACGAATTTTTCAGACGATTCTGTAAATTTAAAAAATTTCTCATTGGATGACGGAGAAAAAGGTAGCAAACCTTATATTTTTTCGGAAAACACAATAATTCCACCAAATTCTTCAAAAGCTTTTTACAACTCACAAACCAAAATTGCTTTAAACAACACAATCGACTCTGCGCGACTTTTTGACGAAAACAATAATTTGATAGACGAACTCAAATACGACAAAACAACAGAAGGAAAATCATATTCATACACACAAATAATATCAGCAAACGGAACAAGAAATTTATTAATGCAAATCGAGCCGTCCCCAAACAAATCAGCAGAAAATTTATACAAAATTGAAGGAACAATCACATCTACAAACACCAATCCTCCCACAAATACGACAACCAACTTAAATCAATCACCAGATTCATCAACATTTTCATTCACTCTCACCGAAAATCATTCCCAAAAATCTCTCACAATTATATATACATCTGAAACCGAAGAATTATCAGCACTCACATTCGCTCAAAACACCGAAATCTCGATCCTGGCCTCCAAACGATCCACCTCGACATTCGACCTTCTAGACTACCAAATCCTAAAAAGCGCATCACAAGCGAAATCCGAATCAAAATCCGCCGAACAAACACGCCAACCCCTCGAATCAAATCAACAATCGACAACCTTCCAACAAATCACATCGCATTTCTCAAACATCCCACTCCCGGCCATACTCTTTCCTATCATAATTATTCTCATCGCTTTGACGTTATTGATAAAGAGAAATAGAATAAAAATATGCAAACAACCTTGATCACAGCTTTTTTAGGAGGAATTCTTTCAATTCTTTCTCCGTGCATACTCCCGCTACTTCCGGCGTATTTCGCATATTTGAGCGGCACGACACTCAACGGGACAACAACCAACAACACAACTGACACTCAACAAAAAACCCGCACACAAAAAACCACCTCACTCAAAACGACAAAATCCACAACAAAACCAACGACAAACAAAACCCATTCCTACCTCCTCCACGCGATCCTGTTCTCGATAGGATTTTCTGTAATTTTTATATTTTTTGGGGCGAGCATCGGCGCGCTCGGCAAATTCCTCTTAACAAATAAAAGGATAATCGAAATCATCGGAGGAATTATTATCATATTTTTTGCGATCCAAATTTCAGGACTAACAAACAAGTTTTTCAAGAAAGAATTCCACATCCATCTTTCACAAAAATCACACAGAAAATTAGAAAAATTTAAATATTTAAGATCATTAATAACAGGAGTAATTTTCGCATTTGGATGGAGTCCTTGTTACGGACCGATCTTGGGCAGCATCCTGACTTTATCGATAGTAGAAACATCTTTCTCAAAAGGCATCACGCTCTTCACCGTATATTCACTCGGGATGACAGTTTCATTAATACTAGTCGCAATATTAGCGTCAAAAATTTCAAACCTCGGTAAAAAAACTAAATACATAACTAAAACACTTCAAATAATTTTCGCACTTATGTTGCTATATTTAGGAATAACAATGCTCACAGGCAACATAAGCTTTCTTGCCAACACAATTAACACGCTGTATATAAAGTACAACATTAACTTCTTCTAAAATGAAAAAAAATTCCAATAAAAAATTCTATATAAAATTAATAGCAATCGCATTAGTTACTTTTGTCGGAGGATTTTTAATAGGATCAATCGATACATCCGACGATTGCAATGTCGTCCAAGCTAACACATTAAACGCAGACGCAACTCTCGAGGATGCAAACTCAACCGAATCCGAGATTCCAAATTCATCCGATCCGGAAACTCCACGCGAAATCGCCCCAAACGCCGACATACTGGATTCAACTACAACTGAATATCTTGGATCTGAAGACGCACCAATCACAATGATCGAATTCACAGACTACCAATGCCCTTACTGCCAAAGATATTATTTTGGAGCATTCAAAGATATTTTGGAGAAATATGTAGAAACTGGAAAAGTAAAATATGTAATGAAAAGCCTTCCACTTCCATTCCACTCAGAGGCGCGCCCAGCGGCCTATGCAACACTCTGTGCAGGAGAACAAAACGCATTATGGGCAATGCACAAAAGATTATTTATGTATCAAAACGAATGGGCCTACGACGACAACCCAACTGGAAAATTTGAAGACTATGCACAAGAAATCGGACTCGATACAAAAGCTTTCGCTTCATGTATGGACACCGCTTCAAAAAAATACGATGACAAAATAAATGAAGACTCAGCGTTTGCAGGAAATTATGGGCTATCAGGAACACCAAGCTTCGTAATAAACGGAACGCCCGTCATCGGAGCTCAAGCATTTGAAGCATTCGCAAACGTAATAGACAAGGCTCAATAAAATCTAGAAGCTAACTAGTCTAAAGTCTATCTGTTTTCTCCAAGATATCGTAAAGCAATTGAACAGTTGAAGCTCTTGTAAGTTTTAAACTAGGCAAGAAAACTTTACCTCTAATAACTCCAAGATCTTTGGCAACTTTTGCATAAGGTGCGTACCAAGTAGAGACAGAAACATCTACAAACGGTTGAACATCAACAGTTTTAGGAATAGTCAATCCAAGAGCCATAAAGGCCATTCTCAAAGCTTCAACTCTTTCAACTGTTTGGGCGGGTCTAAAATTCCCATCATCATATCCACTCACCCATTTTTTTTGATGTGCATAACAAGCATATACCGCAAACCATTCAGAGTTCACATCTTTAAAACATTTCTCATAAACGCCTCCGGCAAAATCAGCCTGAACCATTTCCGCAAGCATTCTCAAAAACTCAGCTCTAGAAACTAAATTCGCAGGTTTGAAGCTCCCATCATCATATCCGCCAACATATCCCATTTGTTTAAAATAAGAGATAGCAGTAGCACTTTCGTGAGGAACAGGCACATCAGAAAATATCAATTCAACAGGAGCAGATGTCGTTGTTACAGACGCTTCCGAAACAACACTAGTACCAGCATTCAAAACAGAAGCACTAGCGGATTTCGTATAATTGCCCAAGGAAATACTCGAATTCACAATCCCATATATACCAAAACCAGCCACAAGAAGTACAAGCGCCATAAAAGGCATATGTTTAATATCAAATTTCTTATTATTCATATTTTTAAAATTAAATTGTAAATTTATTTATCCAAAACCTGTTTATATTCAAGTTCGTAAACGTGCAAAAGAGTAAGTAAAAGAACAAGAATAATCGGACCAAATATCAATCCTTGAGCTCCAAATGTCCAAAGACCTCCGATCACAACAAAGAAAGTCAAAAGCGGATAAGTTTTTGCTCTACCTCCAATTAAATAAGGAGCAATAAAGTTATCAATAGTTGCAACTAAAAGAACTCCCCAAATCACCAAGAATATTGCACTTGCGTAATCACCAAAAACAAAAAGAATGATAGAAGCAGGAACCCATATAGCGGCAGTTCCAACCATAGGGATAAGAGAGAAAAATCCAGTTGCAGCACCCCAGAATACAGGATTTGATATTCCAGCAATCGTATATCCAATTCCGGCAAGTAATCCCTGAATAATAGCTGTCAAAAACACTCCAGAAGCAATCGCCTTAACAGTATCATTTATTCTTCCATAAATTTGTTTTTCATATTTTCGAGGAAGCGGACTTAAGATAGTAAATTTCTGGAGAAATTTGTCTCCGTCCAAAAACAAATAAAACATAGAAAAAATCATAATAATTGCGTGGAACAAAACAGATCCAATATTCTTAACCAAAATTGCAGCCTGAGCGGCAATATCAACGCTAATAGATTCAGCAGCATTCAAGATTTTTCCTTTTATATCAAATTGTTCAATATCCACAAAAGGAATGAATTTTTCTTTTAAAACAAAGAACCAATTTCCCTGATCCCACACAAAGAATCTGTCAAAAGCGCCAGAAGCCAATTTAGCTGAAATAGTTTGATATGCACCAGCGGCCTCCTGCGCGAGAAGAATAATAAATAAAGTGACAGGAATAACTATAATCAAAAACACGATAAGACAAGTAACAAAAGATGCTAATTTTTTAAATCTACCAAACTTTGAATGTATTTTTTTGTACATCCCATAAAAAAGAATCGTCAAAACGGTCGCAAGAAGCAATGTAGGGAAAAACGGAGCTATCACAAGATAGAAAAGATAAAGAACACCAATGATACTTGCGATAAGAAAATACCCGGGAAGACGACCAACCATCATAGAACCTTCTTTCTCAAATCTCGGATTAACTTTCACCTTTGAATGCTTAATAACCGCTCCTGCAACATCATTTTGATCGTGAAAAGAAAGAGACTTTGCAATCGAAGAAACATACTTCGAAGCAACTTTCTTTAAAATTTTTTTCATAGTTTTGGATGAGGAAAATACTTGAAGAAACTTTAACACAAGAAGCCAAAGTTGTTAAATCAAAACTAAAACTTTTTTATAACAAACTTATTTCAAACTAAACGGATTGAAATTTTCACCCTTGTCATAAATATCAACGCCTTCCTTCTTTTTCAACTTCCCTACTATGAGATAAGTAATAGGAGTAAATAAAGTCTCTACTCCGACTTTGAACACATAATTTGAAATAATCACAGGGATCAAAAGTTCATTAGGTAAAACTCCATAAAAAGCTATCAAACAGAAAATAACAGTATCAAGCCCTTCACCAATAATTGTCGATCCTATCGTTCTAAGCCAAAGAAATTTTCCCTTCGTTCGAATTTTTAATTTTGCGAGAATAAAAGAATTAGAGAATGAACCCGCCAAATACGCGATCATACTCCCAAGCACGATCCTCGGAGTAAGTCCGAGTATCGCCATATACGCGTCTTGGTTTGTCCAGTTAGCCGATGCAGGCAAAGCTCCGACTGCGGCAAAAACGAACACCATAAAAATATTCATAGCAAAACCCATCCAAATAATTCGACGCGTTCGTCCATATCCATAAACCTCGGTCAAAATATCACCAAAAATATAACTCAAAGGAAAAAGTAGCGTCCCTCCATCGAAATCAAGCATACCGAAATCCACAATCTTCGTGGACGCAACATTGGAAATAAGAAGAATCGAAACGAAAATCATTGAAATCGGTCCGAGAAATCTGAAATTTTTCACAAGAGAATTTTTCGTCAGAGAGCTTTTCACAAGAGAACCTTTCCTTAAAGATTTTTTCATCAGAGGTTTTGGTTAAGTTTAGTAGGTGACGGCTTGATAGGCCTCACCTTAGCGTGGAAACTTAGGAAGCACGCGAGGCAAATTATAGACAAAAATAAAAAAATATCACATTACGTCACATTGACATTAATATATTCGTATTTTCTAATCCAAAAACTCAAGTGTTTCGTACAATTTAACAGGTTAAAGTTTTTCCCCGGGGAAAAAATGACAAATCGTCATTTTCATTATAAAACAAATGATCAGAACACTTCCATTTACACACCTTGATACTTTGATCTACAATAACCCCCACTATACGACCAACCGAATAACCAAACTTTTATGTACATAGGACTCACCGGCTATATGGGCACTGGCAAAGGAGAAATTGCAAAAATCCTACAAGAAAGAGGTTATAAATATATCTCTCTTTCAGATATGGTAAGAGAAGAGGCAACTAAACGTGGACTTGAGCATACGCGTGAAAATCTTCAAGACACCGGAAACGACCTCAGAAAAATATTTGGTCCTGGAATTTTGGGACAAAGAGTAAGAGAAAAAATTGAATCTGAAGAAGGAGCAATATACGGCGCCGGAAATTGGATAATTGATGGAATTCGCCATCCAAAAGAACTCATTGAAATTAAAAAAATTCCAAAATCGCAAATTCTTGCCTTAACAGCCAGCCTTGAAACAATAGTCGGACGCGTACAAAAACGTGGACGCACAGGCGAAGAAAAAGCAACAAAAGAAGAAGTTTTCGAACGCTTGAAAAGAGAAAGCGGAGTTGGCGAAGATTCATCAGGACAACAGGTTCAAAAATGCCTCGAAGCAGCGGATTTTTTGATTATAAATGAAGGATCGTTAGCGGATCTAACAAAAAAACTCGACCACTTTATAAATCTATACTTAGGAACGGATCGTCCGACATTTGACGAAATTTTTATGGAGATAGCATACACGTGGAGCAAGCGCGCCACTTGCTTACGAAGACGAGTAGGAGCCGTGATCGCAAAAGATAAACAGCAATTAACTACAGGTTACA
>CAYURU010000034.1:0-8006 GCA_964447085.1 uncultured Candidatus Peribacteria bacterium
GCTACTATGTCAGCTGTTAAATTTTGGCCTGTGACAGTCACTATTGCTGTGTATTTATCCTTAACTTCGACTCCTGTAATTCGGCTCATTTTTGTAATTGTAAGAATTACATCAAATTTTCCTTGCTTTTTGTATTCGTGTGTCGCGATCATATTGTATCCCGTTTCTTTATCGCCGAAATCCCAGTCATACGAAAGTACTTGGTAATTTTCTGAATCTATCGGTGCGTGTGAAGCATCAAATTTAATCGTGATTGGAGCTGATAATTGCAATGTATCAGCTGGCACTGTCATAATCGGAGCATAGGTTGTATTCAAGTTTAAATCTGTTCTTTTGCCTTCAAAATAAATAAGACTTGTAAGCCAAAGTGCGAGCACCACCACAAGTCCGATTCCTGATACAATCAATCTTTTCTTTGCTTTTGATTTTTTCTCAACTTCATCTTTTTTCGATAACAACATCTGTACGAGAAATTTCATTACAATCACGAAGAAGAAAAATGCTAGAAGCGCGAAAGCTCCGTATACGATCATTACGACCGCATTCAAGAACCCGGCATTGCTAGATACGTTTTCGGCAGGATCTACTCCTCCGATAATGAAATATGCTATTACAGAAACCGCTATAGCTAGAGCGAAAAGAATTCCTCCAATTAAAAACATCAATTTCTTCCAATTTGTTGGAGTTTTTATTTTTGTAATTGGCGGAGTCGGTACGTTAGGTGCGTTTTGAATATCAGCCATAATTTTTAGTTAATTTTTTAAATTATTGAAAAGTAATTTCTTGAACTGTTGAGTCTTTGTTCCCATTGATATCATACACTGTTAATCGTACTACTGTCTTTCCCCACGATTTATCAAAATTTGTTGTCCATTCACCAGGCAAATATGTTTTAAAATCTTCTTCGTTGGCAGGGTTTTTATCTCCGTTCGTATCAAAATAAATATTTTTGTCGAATGTATAATATGAGATATCACCTGTTGATTGAGAGAAATCAAAGACCACTGTCCCTGATGTTCCTGGAAGTTTCACAGTCCCATCACTTGCAGTTGCCGGCTTTGTAACTATCACTGCTTTGAGTGATATTGAGTCAGGCTCTGTCCCGAGGCTACCAGGCGTACCTGTAATAGTTCCTCCGACAGGAGTTTGTTCTGCTACCGCTGTTATAGTCACCTGATTTGTTATAAAACTTTCATTTCCTTGAGAGTCTGTAACTATTAGTTTCACTTGATAAACACCTGATTCATCATATGTAAATATTGGATCTGCTATAGTTGAATTTACATCGTTATCTTTCTTGCCATCTCCGTCAGTGTCCGCTGTTTTGTACTGAGAACTCGTATCGAAATCCCAACTATAACTTTCTATAGTCGCTCCGGCTGCTGTATCAACTGTTGAATTGTTTGTAAATTGAACTGTTCTTCCATCTATTACTTCCGCTGTAAAAGCGGCTTTGGGAGCTTTTGCGTTTGAATCTATATATACAGGCAATTCTCCGGAAATACTTTCTCCGTATTTATCATCCACAACTTTCAATCTTACTTTAATGCCGTTTAAATTTTTCTTTGTATAAACTTTTTGGACCGTAGAAAGAGAAGTTGGCTCGTTATTAAAGAATCCGTCTCCTTCAAAATCCCAAATATATTTAACTATACTTCCATCTGGATCTACAGATGTTGATGTGAAATTAATAGGTTCTCCTGCAAATACTTTTGTTCTATCAACTGTGAATTTTGCTGTTGGCAATGCGTTTGCGCCATTCTTCACAGTAACCGTAGGGATCTTCCCTTCCTCCAAAGAATCGGATGAAAATTTATTGTTTTCATTGTCTGTGATCTCGAGCCCGAAACCGTAAATTTTTTCTTCACCTTCCGTTCCGTTTGTACCTACTACCAATGTAGCGTTCGGAATTTCTGTTAATTGAATTCCCAGTATATCGTCCGGCTTTTTCGTATCATAATACCACCATCTATATTGAGTAACTCTGCCATCCTTGTCAGAAACTCCATATGCATTTGCGTTTACATATAATGGAGTAATTAATTTTGCCCCTACTCTAGGGAGAACTTGAATCGATGTAAATTTTGGATTGAGAGAATTTACTTTCACGTTTAACTCCGCTTCGTCGTATAAATCTTCATTATTTATATCTACAATTTTTAATGTCACTTTGTAATAACCTATACTCTTAGGAGATAGCTCTGTGTAATTGTGATAAACGGTTTTCTTTGAACTTACCCCTTTGTCACCAAAGTCCCAGAAATATTTCAAATTTCTTGCGGTCCCATCTTTGTTCTTTGATTCTGATGCATCAAAAGTCACTTGATCCGCACGACTTATTGAAATACCATCTCCACTGTCTTCTACTTCTTCATTGTTTACATAAGTCAAAATTTTCGCGATCGGCTTATCATTTCCCCCTATGAAAATTTTCTTTTTAATTTGATTTGAATTGTCGTCTTCATCATAGACAGTAACTTTTACGTCATATTTTCCTGCAACCTTATATATATGACTCAAAGAAGTTTTCTTCGTTTTAACCTCTCCTGTCTCAGTATTTCCATCTCCAAAACTTATCTCGTACGCCTTACCTTTTTCGGTTTTGAATACAAATTCAACCTCTGCCTCTCCTGCGTCTGTAAGAGTTTCTGTGGCTTCTTGATCCTCTGCCCATTCTATATCAAGCACGTTTTCTATTTTTATTGTTTGTTTCTGCGTGCCGATTTTCTGAGGAGTTTCATCTTTTGTGTATACCTTTAATTCAACATCATATTCTCCTATTTCATTGAATATTACTTTTGGAGATACATTACTTTGGTTCTCGTCATCTTTTGCTTCGGAATCTACAAATTCAAAACTTTCATCGTTTTCTGCCAACTCTCCTCTGCCTTTGATATTCCATTCAAATCTCAAATCCTCAAAATCACCATCTGTGTCGTAACTACTAGATGCATCAAAATAAACTTTTGAAGGATTATTTGTGTTTGGGATTGAATAAGTGAATGCTGCAACTGGTGGCTGAGATTCAATTGTAATGTCTGCTGTTGCGGTAGAGCTTTTACCTATTGAATCTTTGACTGTAAGCGATACGGTATATGTACCAGGATCTTTAAATGTATAATTCACTGTTTTTTCTTTATTTGTCCCTTCACTTAATAAATTTGCGCCTGTGTTTCCTGTAGAATCTTTTGGTTTCAAGTCCCAAGTATAACTGGTTATTTTCCCAGCATCTGATGTAGACCTTGTACCGTCAAATGTAAGAGTGTCATTTACTTTTCCCTCCAAACCAGGCTTTATATCTATTCTTGCAGCCGGAGATCCTACATAAACCGTTATTATTTTTCTAAATACTTCACCATCAACCGCTGTAGCTTCTAATACAACACTATATGTCCCCTCCGCTTCATATATATGTGTAACTTGACCAAAAGTGCTTCCCTCCGCCTCTGTTTTCTCTCCATCTCCAAAATCCCATTTATGCCCAACTATTTCTTGAGGACTTGCGTCGGCTTTTGATGCTTCAAATATAATTCCACCTTTTCCTTCTTGTTTTGTGATTGAAATAACATCACTTGATGCGGTTAAAAATCCTGAAGAATCGTATTTAGATAAATTAATTTTTTCTGTTGCCCCACTTGTACTTGCGGAAATATTTACCATCACTTTTGGCGGATAAACTTTGATATCAACCGCGCTAATTCCTGTTGCATATTTACCAGGCTCTGAAGATGTGATCTTAACAGTAGCTCTGTATGTACCTGCCGTTGTGTATATGCAATAATTATTGAACTTGTCCGTTGGAGCCACTCCTTTTGTTGTTCCTCTTGAATAACATCCACTATTTGATTTGTCTCCATTTCCTTTCATATCCCATTCTATATTCTCGCTTTTTACAGATGCTCCTGATGGATCTTTTGAATTTAAAACATTAAATTTAACAATTAAAGGAGCTGATCCCTCCACTACATCGGCAACTAATTTTGTTTCCACGAATGCGATTGCTTTTAGTTGTGCGACCAATTCATCCTCAGCTTTTATTAATTCAACTAGCGCTGTGTTGGCCTCAGTTAAATCTTTATTAGCTTCCGCAGATTTAACTTTTGACTGCAAATCTGTAATAAATTTTCCTAAGTCAGTATATGTATCTATAACTCCAGTTTCTTTAAATACTTCCAAATTAATCACATTTCTATAAACTTTGTTTAGAGTACATACATGGGCACCAAGAACCCCTGACGGTTTACTATCTGAAGAACACAAAGTTGATGATTTTAGATCAGATATGGGTGCGCCATCACCTATAAATCCTTCCACGACTTTTCCCGTGATTGCATCGGTGTTAGTGCTTATCGTTTCAGTTAATGTTGCCTTCTTGTAATCTTCTTGATCTGCTTGATCTGCAACCGTTTGGATTCCGTATATTTTTTCGTCCACTTCGGTAAGCCCTGTATTAATAGTTCCACTTGCAGCAGTAAAATTTGTTGCGTCATATTTTAACTCTCTTAATCTTGATTTTACTGAGCTTAAATACTGCAGTTTTAATGTTTTCGTGAAATCCTCGTCTTCAACAAGTGTTAATTTATTTGTATCAGACTCTATTGCTTTCAATAAATTCATTGAACCATACAATCCTTGATACCCTTCCAATAAATCTTGAGCTGAACCTATAAGTTCTTCTGTTGGGGCATTAAATCCATTTACATAATAACCCTGCCCCTCTCCATAAACATCTTCGCCTCCACTAAAGGCACCAGTAAGAACCGTATTTACTATCGCGTACGATCCTAAAATTATCACTATTCCTATTACTGTATATGTAATTATTTTCTTTGATTTATCCGCTTTTTCGCTCTCTCCAGCGGCAGTGATATACAAAAACCCCGCGTATATAATTAGTAGGACGGCTATAAAACCCAAGAATGACAGCGCCCAATTCACTATTTTTTGGACGAACTCTCTTAAGTTTTTTGATTGGGTAATCGCTGGATCATAACCTTCGGCATCCAAAGACATCAACTTCCCATTATATTGAGTAAAAGAAAGATCTTCCGTTGGACATTTAATAATTCCTGCGGACCAACCTGAACACCAGTCTTCCGCATCAGTTGCGGCAAATACTGTATTGTCTGTAATAAAAACATTACCTAACAATAACGCTGAAAGAATACTTAAACCTACTATTATTTTTTTAATCATTTTTATGGATGAGGGATTTCATTTTGTAATTATATAATCTTATTTGATTTTTTCAAAAAAAATTTATGTTTTTTATTCACTTTCTGTGGCCGTACTAAATGATTGGGTTATAGTACTTTCTTCCTCTGAGTACTCAGTCTCTTCTTTAAAAGTTATTAATGTGTTCGTAATTGCGTATGCTCCAAAAGCTAAGACAATTCCTATAATTGCTCCGGTTATTAATTTTTTCACCTTTTCTTGAGTCTGTTCTTCTCCTCCAGCAACCACATATAAGTATCCTGCATAAATCAGAATTACAAATGCTATAGTTGCTACAAATCCTGATATAAAATTAGTAAACATTACGAATAATTCTTTGGCACCTTTTATTGATGGCAAAGAACCTTCTTCTCCGGTAAATACAAATCCTTTGATCAAAAATTCCGAAATCCCAACTACGATCAATCCTCCAAGTGCCACTCCAACATTTTTTATACTTTTTTTCCTAGCTTCCTCTTCCCCTCCGCTAATTAAAATTTTGATTCCATTTAAAACTATTACAAGTACGGCGATCGCTCCAAGTCCAAGCTGTATAAATCCAATTATACCTTCCGCTTGTTCTTCCCCTACTTTCGCCATTGCTTCCGCTGATGATTTGTCTTCCAACACTTCTCCTTCGGTACCGAAAAAAACTTTTGTAACCAATACTTCGGCTAATTGAATTATTATCAATCCTAATATTACGATTATTAATCCTTTTTTAATCTTTCCTACTGACTCCTCATTACTTCCGACAAATATAAGTTTTATTCCAAGATAGATAATCATTACAACAGCTACTGTACTCATAGCCAATTTCACAAGATCGAATGTGAAAAACGCGACACTTCCTATTCTTCCAACTCCTGTTCCAGTCGCGTCGTATTGTAATGCACTTGGATGTTGTAAGAATTGAAAAGAATTGAGTCCTGTCTTACTTCCAACTTCATTAACCTGGTTTAACAACGAAAAACTACCGGGATTGTTTGCAAATGCTGTATTGGCAAATGTTATATCGGTAAATGCCGCTACTGTAAGAGCGAGGTTGATTAGCATAAATGCGAACAAAAAACTTTTGATTATTTTTTTCATTCTATTAATTGGTCAGGTGTTTGAAGCGATCCAGAAACTATAGTACTAACTAGAGCAAAAGCTCCGTAAATTACGACTAAACCTATTACTCCAGATATTAGCATTCTCTTTGCTTTATTCATTTTTTCTTCTTCACCTCCAGCAGTCAAATACAATATTCCAGCTATAATGATTAATAGGACTAATCCAGGCCCTACAAAAGATATTACAAAATTTGTAATACCAACTATTTGGCTTATACCTTCTGACAAATCCGTTTGTGGAGTAATCCCTTCGGAAATTGCTGAATATGTTGTTTTATCAACTTTATAAAATACTTTTGTAACAAATGTATTTGCTATCATCATGATTACCAACCCTCCCATTGCGGCGAAAATTCCGTTGCGAGCCTTTTTGATATTTTCTTCTTCACCTCCTCCTGTCACTAATTTCACTCCGTTTATTACGATCATTGCCACCGCCAACGATCCAATCAAATATTTGATAAATGTCATAACTATTTCAACTTGTTTATCAAATAGTCCAATCCTTTCCACTATGCCTCCAGCACTTCCTATAACTCCTCCGTTCGACTGAACAGTCTCTGTAAAAGCTTGATTTTCCTTGAAAAATCCAACTATTCTTCCCAAATCTTGCGACATACTTACGATAGCGAATGCCACAAGTGCATACAACAATCCTGTTGTTGTTTTTTTAACAGTTTCTTCATTCCCTGAACCTACTACAAGTCTAACGCCCATAAAAATTATGATTCCAATCGCTATAATTGAAATCAAAATTTTCGCATATTTGAGTAAAGTCCCGACTAATTCAACGACAATTTCTTGTCCTGTAGAATCAGTGTTTGGGGTCGGAATATTTCCGTAGCGTGACCCTGCTGGCAAGCTGAGAGGGTTAGTTTCTGCCGCAAAAGCGAGTCCAGGACCAATCGCCGTACCTGTCAACGCAAGAAGTTTTATCGAGCCAACCATCACGGCTGACAAGATAAGAGCCTGTCCGAAAAACTTTAATATTTTGTTAAGCATTTTTGTTTTTATTTTGCGCAAATTTAAATCCGTTTATTATATCATTTTTATGGCTCCGAGTAAAGCCATTCCCTTGCATTTTACATAATGTGTATGTATAATCGCCTTGCTCTTGAAAGGTCTCGGCTTTTTAGGGGTATCGAAATTTTTTAAGAATCACCTATGGCAGACGTAAAAGAAATTGCAAAAAATAATAAGATCACAAACTATGTTAGAGAGAGTTTTCGTGAGCTTACAAAGGTAACTTGGCCTACAAAGAATCAAGCTGTTAGACTTACTATTATTGTTCTTAGTGTTTGCTTGGTTTTCGCTATCGCTTTGACTGTTATGGATTTCGTATTTGGACAGGGCCATAACTATCTAGTTAAATGGTCAGCTAATTTCGTTAGCAGTTCAGAAAGTTCAAGCACATCTAGTGACTTTCCTATACAGATAGATCCAAATTCAATTGACTTACAAACTACACCGGTCGACACATCTACTGAAACGCCTGCTGACTAGTTTTTTAATAAAAATTTAAATTCTAAATATCTTAAAATATGGCAAAACAAATTGAAGGAACAGGGCGAGATTGGTACGTGATCCACACGTATAGCGGATATGAAGATGCTGTGAAAGAAGCTTTGATGCAAAGAATCGAATCACTTGGAATGCAAGATATGATTTTCGATGTTG
>CAYURU010000035.1:0-7903 GCA_964447085.1 uncultured Candidatus Peribacteria bacterium
CCACCTGGAAGATTAAATTTAATTGAAGGATTTAAAGATGATTTAACGATTATAGACAGCTCTTATAATTCGTCTCCAAAAGCGTGTATCGAGGCTTTAAAAACGCTTGCCGGATTGAAACCAAAGGGTACCGGAAGAAGAATCGCAGTTCTCGGGAATATGAATGAGCTCGGCGAAAATTCAGAACTTTTGCACGCCGGGGTAGGGGAACAAATCCCTGAATATTGTGACGTGCTAGCCACTGTTGGGGATATGGCAAATATTTTTGCGGACAAAGCGGAGGCGGGCGGAATGAAAAATGTATATAGATTTAAAAATGTAACTGAGCTGATTGGGAAATTTAAAGATGAATTAAAAGAAGGAGATATCGTGCTTGTGAAAGGATCTCAAAACCAAGTAAGACTTGAAAGGTTTGTAAAAGAAATTATGAAACATCCTGAACTTGCCGAAGAAACTCTTTGCCGACAGGGAAGGGTTTGGGAAAGGATATAAAGTCCGGGACTCTACTGTAATGGGTAGCTTGAGTCCGGGACTCAAGTACAAAAGGCGCACTCAATGCGTAAGTAAAAAAAATATGATCTACAATTGGAACATTATAGGGCACGATAAACAGCTCGAACAACTAGAGACAGACATCTCTACTGGGAACATTTCGCACGCATATTTACTGTGCGGACCGGGACACATCGGCAAATATACCGTAGCAAAAAAAATTGCTTCTATCCTACAATGTGAAAATAATTTTTGTGGAGTTTGCCCTACTTGCGTACAAATCCGTAAAGGCTCTCATATCGATACTATGGAATTCGAAAATAACCACGAAAGCCTTAAAATCGACCAGATCCGAGACATCATTGCCAGATGCAATATGAGTCCTCAGGGAAAATATAAAATAGTAATACTTCAAAGCATCGGAAGAATGGGACTGGATGCCGCGAACGCATTACTTAAAACATTAGAAGAACCACCTCCAAGAACGATTTTTATTATGACGACCAGCAATATAAGAGAGATTTTGCCGACTGTTTTATCAAGAACAAGAGTTATAAGATTCCATCTTTTCCCTCACGAATTTTTGATGCAAATGCTAAAGAAAAGATATCCAAATATCGAAGATGAAAAACTTGCTCAAGCCGCAAAACTATCTTTGGGAAGAGCTGGTTTGGCTATCGATTTAATGGAACAACCTGAAAAATTTGCTGATTATTTAAAGCTCTATAAAGACATTTCTTACTTACTTGAGACAAACAATATTGTGGAAAGATTTTCTTATATAGACAATATCCTGGAAGATGAAAAGCGCGACGACGGAGCAACAAGCGTGCGCACAAGCGACTTTTTGAATGTTATGACTCACGTGCTTCGCACAAGAATGATTGAGAGTGAAGAAAAAGGGGTTGATGTCCGCGGTTTAATCGATATGATTGCGAGGGTGCAAGATGCGTCGTTTTTATTGAAGAAAAATGTTAACGCAAAATTACTTTTGGAAAATTTAATGCTTAATTAAAAACAAACTTTATGCATATAGGAATTCTTGATTTGTATGACTTGGGAAATTTTGAAATAGACTTAAAAGATTTTTCGGAGACATTAAATACCGGAGATTATGTCGTCTTCAAAAGCGAAGATGGCTCTGAGGAAATCGGACAGATTATTTACGTTATTGCGGAAGAAACCGATGCCAAAAAAGACGTTTTATCGAAAAGTAAATTCGTACGAAAAGCTACCGCTCACGACATCCAAAAATTTGAATCAAACAAAGAAAGAGGAGAGGAGGCCAGAAAAATATGTGAAACGCTTTCCAAGAAATACAACCTAACGATGGCTCCGTTTTACGGAATTTATTCGTTGGACGGGACAAAGGCAAACGTCATTTTTACCGCTGATGATCGCGTGGATTTCAGAGAATTAGTGAAAGATATGGCGAAACAATTACAGAAACAAATTCACTTAAAACAGATCGGTCCGAGAGATAAAGCAAAGATTGTTGGAGGATTTGGTCGTTGTGGAAGAAAGCTTTGCTGTAAAGCGTTTTTGCCTGGGCTTGAAAGCGTCACAATGGAAATGGCAAGAGTCCAAGGACTTGAAGGAAAAGGGAGTTCGAAACTTTCCGGAGCGTGCGGAAAACTTTTGTGTTGCTTGAAATATGAAGCTGAGGCTTACAAGAAACTCAGAGATTCTTTGCCTGCAATTGGTAGTAAAGTGAAATTGAAGAAACCTGTGTTTGGCAGTCACGATGATGGGGTTGTTGTCGGTATGGATGTATTGAATCAAAAAATTAGAATCGATGTTGGGATGAAAGATTTATTTACGGTTGGACTAGATGATATTGCAAAAGTTCTGACAAAGTCCATATCCACAGCTCCCGCAAAAGATATGGTTCGCCGAGAAGTTAAAGAGAAAAATGATAGCGCTGAACAGGCTGGGACATTCATCGAAACTGGCGTTGAAACGAATGCCGAAGAAGAATCTTCTAACTAATAAATTATGTGGACGTATTTATTGATATTTTTGAGTTTACTTACCCTGTTGCTTGTATTTTTGCATAGAGCTTATATTGTGCATTTTAAGAAAAAAAATCTTGAAGAGGGCAAAACTATAGAGCCCGTAATGATGGAAGAGGAAAACACTC
Organism: uncultured Candidatus Peribacteria bacterium; assembly: GCA_964447085.1. GTDB lineage: Bacteria > Patescibacteriota > Gracilibacteria > UBA1369 > LOWO2-01-FULL-3 > DAONBD01. The sequence goes on from CAYURU010000035.1 coordinate 2,633, forward strand.
CTGAGAAAAAAAGACTCTCGCGCAGTGAAAAAGATGAAGCTCAAAGTTTTTACGAACAAGCAATTGCTTTGATAAAAAGAAGGGAGCCAAAAGAAGCTGTGAAAGCCCTAGTTAAAGCACTCGCTATAAACAATGATTTTATCGATGCTCAGAAACAGCTTGGCATGCTTTATATAGACCAACAAATGTGGGGAAAGGGGGCCGCCGTTTACCAATATCTTGCTTCGAAAACAAACGATCCTGTTGATTATAGTCATTTGGGGCTTTGTCTATACAGCAATGCAGATGTGGATGGTGCGGCAAACGCCTATCAACAAGCGATCAATCTTGACCCTGAAAGAGTGCAAAGATATATAAGTCTCGCGCAAGTTTACAAAGAAGGTGGAAAGCCTCAGTTGGGGTTAATCGCTATAAACAAAGCTCTTGAATTAGACGGTGGGAGTCTTGAATATTGGCTACTCGCTGCTGATTTTAATATGCAGTTAAAAAACTTTTTGGATGCACGGGGCGCAATAAATAAGGCAATCGAATTGGCTCCTATGAGTAAGGTTGCAAAAAAGATGCTTGAGGATCTTGAGGCTGAAGAAAAGAAAAGTAGGGAAGAGAAGCATGGGGCTGAATAACCTTTTCGCATACCTTCGCCTCTTTATTGACTAAAAAGGCGTTTTGTCGTATAATAAACCTGTAATTATTATTTAAAATTATAAAAATATGGGAACTTTAAGAATTAGGGCAGGAGAATATGATGAGGCTCAAAAACAAGCCGGTATGTTTGAAGCGGGGGATTCCAAGGTCGCAGTTGGCCCTAATTGGACTCGCGCAGAAAGAAATGCGGTGATCGGATTGATTCGAGCTGAAATAAAAGCTTTGAATATACAAGAGGGGATGGCTCTTGATAAACCTTTTAATCTTGAGACCACCTCTATTATTAAAGATGTTAACGATAGGGCGAGTCGTCTTGTAGAGCTAGCCCAAACAATTGAAAATTCTACGCCGGAACAGCTTGAAAAAATTCGTCGCTCTTTGGCTGCATATATCCTGCCTACAGAAGAGAATTAGTTTGCTTATTGCGGTGAGTTTGTCGTGGCGAGCTTATTTTAGGGGCTGATTGCGCCGAGCTTATTGCGTTGGACCTATTAGGTATTTATTTTCTGTGGCGCGATATTTGGATGTGATCGTTTCTTTGATTTCTGTGCCGTCCGCTTTTGTCACATATCTGTACCATAACGCATTTAATCCTGGAGTTCGTGATTCTATTTGAGTTTTTGCTCCTGGTGACAAAGTAGGATCAACTATAAATATTGGTTCGGGTGATGCTGAATGGTGGTTTGATGTGAAAGGACCTTCCATCCTTACGGTTCGTCCGTCTGATGTTCCGTAAAATTTAATATACGCCTTCCCGTCATACGCCATCGTTTGGATCAAGATATTATTTCCTGTGTCGTTAATAAATTTTAAATCTTGGCCTCCAAGATAAATTGTTGCGTCCAATCCGTATCCCAAAACCTGTGCGTAATATGAAACAGCGTACGAATGTGGAGCCCTTGCCGTTATTGGTAATCCTGAAAATATAGCCGCTCTATACATCGTGCTCGATACTTGGCAAAGACCTCCTCCGTATTCAGGGATCGTCCCTTTTTCGGTGATCGTTAATTCTTTTTTGTATCCTGTCGTATTATCCACTCTTCCCAGTCTTGTATTGAATGAAAATTCTTCGCCTGGAGCAATTATTCCTCCATTAAATCTCGCCATTCCGACACCAATATTATGAATCCTATTTTTAGAAGACCCATAAAAAGTTGTATGCCCTGTACCTATCAATTCTTTAATCCCTATCGCCTGTAAATCTTCGCTTATATTGACTTGCGCGGTTTCTTTTTCTGTAAATATAGGGACGTCGTCTACACTGTCGTTAATGGCTAACTCTAGCGATTTTCGCAAACTCCCTCTTTGAATTTTCACGCCATCAATTCCTCTTCCTTCGAATTTAATTTCTTGAGTGGAAGGATCGCGAGATATCGATACGGGCTCTGTTTTTATTTCAATTGATGGAGCTATTTCCGCGTCAATGTACTGGTTGAATTTCTCGTCATCCAAAAACGCATAAACATCTCCGTCTCCACTGTCTTTGTTTTGAATTTCAACCGTTCCAAAAAACGGAACTTCTACCTTGTCGGTCCTGGCAAATACAATCTGATCTATCCTTTCGAGTGGTGAAAACTTCCATGTTTTTCCTTCGTAAGTTATCTTTATTTTCTTTTTTAATTTAGCCGTCATTTCATCCTTTTTTTCTTCGAGCGATTCTTTTTTTACCGTTGGCTTCACGTTTATAATTTCGATTTTTTCTCGTATTTCGTCGAAGCGCGCTAGAGAATCTTTGATGTCCAATATTCGCGGTTCAACATCTAGTAGTACGCCTTCGTTTTCAGGCGTGACCTCTATTTGTCCTTTCGAATTGAGTTTGTAGGACGCGTTTCTCGGAGCTTTGTCTTTTAACCCAAATCTATCCGTTAAGAGAGCGTATAACTTTGCTTGATCGAATGTGTATAAAATATTTACCGATGTTGTTTTTGCCGTTGTGGAAAGCGCTGATGGAAGCGGGTTTGTTTTGAAGTCTATCTTGGAAACAATCCCTATTGTGTCTTCTGGAAAATATTTTAAATCTATCTCTTGTGGCATAATTTGAATCTCTTTTTTTACGCCGTTTATTTCTGTTTCAAAAACCATTGATTTCAAAAAATACTCAGCCTCGGCTTTTTTCAATACCTCAACCGCTTCTTCTTTGGTTTTGTACCCTAAATTTATTCCTGAAACACTTGTCCCCGGCAACAATTTCCCGTGTAAATAAAATTTAACACAAAATAACAGAGCCGCTATAACGACCCCTATTAAAACTCCAACTCCTATAATTTTTATATACCTGAGGGCGGTTTTTTTCATTTATTTTTGTGGGATTTTTCTGGTTTCTTCCTCTTCTTCCTTGTTAAAAAGTTTTTTGAGAAACCCTTTTTTAGACTCCTTTTTCATATTTGCCAACCTTTCTGCCTCTGCAGCTTCTTTATCAACTTTTGCTTTTAGGGATGCTCCAATAACAGAGCCGATAGCCCCTCCTATTACCGCTCCCATTAAAAGGTTATTTAACTTTCCGGAAGTTTTTTCTTTCTTTTTAGATCGTCCAAACATATAAAAAAGTTAATTTATTACTTGGCTACCTCTATAGTCTTTGTTTTTCTGATTACATTAATCTTTATCTTACCAGGGTATGTAACTTCGTTTTCAACTCTTGAAGCTATGCCGTCCGCGAGAATTTGTGTTTGTCGATCGTCCACAACCGTCGGATCAACTATCACGCGAACCTCTCTTCCTCCTGATATCGCGAACGCTTTTTTTATCCCTTCAAAAGAATACGCAACCCCCTCCAAGGCCTGAAGACGTGCAATATACTTCTCGATAGATTCCTGTCTGGCGCCTGGACGACTAGCTGACAATGCATCTGCCGCTTGTATAAGAAGAGCTTCTGCTGTGGATGGTTTTTCTGATTCATGATGAGTCCAAGCTGCATGCACTTGTTCAGGAGAAAATCCGTGCTTCTCCATTAGTTCTTTTGTAAGGAAGTCGTGTGTGCCTTGTATGTCTGGGTTTTGGTCAATCGCTTTTCCTAAATCGTGAAGGAATCCTGCAATCTTACAGGTCTCGGTATTCACCCCAATTTCCGCCCCAAGCATCGTAGCAAGGTAACAAACTTCCATTGAGTGTCTCATTATATTTTGACTGTAACTTGTTCTATATTGGAGTCTTCCAATTATAGTTATAAGTTCTTTGTTCTCTACTTTTATCCCTACTTGATCGAGTGCTTTTTTGCCAATTTCGTAAAGTTCTTCTTCTGTTTCTTGTTTAGATTTTTTGATCGCCTCGTCTATCGTCCTTATGTCTATATCTTTTGGATATTTAACTAGTTTTTCTAATGCTTTTTGCGCAATCCTTCTGTTTACAAGGTTGAACGCTGATATTGAAATAGTGTTTGGAAGGTCGTTAAAAACAATATCCACGTCTAAATTTTGCTCGAAATGAAGGATATTCACGGCGTTTTTCCCGACGATTTTACCTTTTATAATATCTTTTGGCACTATCACATTCACCGCCCTTTGTTCGACGGATGTTGGGGATGTCAAACGTTGAATTACATCCACAATCACTCTTTGTGCCAATCTTGGAGCTTTTTCTTTTGCTTCTTCAACTATATTTGCTACTTTTTGTTTGTAATCTTGCTCTATATCAGTCTCATATCTTCTAATAATTTCGTTTTTTATTTCTTCTTCTTTTTTGCCAACTTTTTGAGTTAAAATTTCTTTTTCTTTACTTTCCGTTTCCTTGATTTTGTTTTCTTTCACAGACATTTCCTCCTCCATTGAGGCTATTTTTAACTTCAATTCGTTTATTTTTTCTTCCTGTTTTTTGACTAACTGTTCCTTGGCGTTCGTAGATCTTTCCATCTGATCAATAAGCCTTTTTGTCATATCGTGGTTTCTTTCCCCGCTCTCTTTTAGGTTTTCCGCTCGTTTTTTGGCCTCCTCTAGTATTTCTGTGGATAATTTTTGTGCTTCAGAGATAATTTCGTCTGCTTTTTCCTTTCTTCTCTCGAAAGAAACGGCCTTTCTTTTATAAATTTCTTTATATCCAACCAGTGCTCCTCCGGCAAGTGCCACTAATGCTATTAAAATGTTCAAAACTATGTTCATTTATTTACAGTTACTTATTGTTTAAAAATGCTCTAAGAAGATACTTATTATAGCAAAAATTATCAAGTTATAAACACCTGTTTGTTTTACTTAAGCCTTTTTGTATAAAAATGTTCAAAACTATCACCCTCTACTATTTACTATTCTTTTATTAATAAAAGGGAGAGAAAAAGACAATAAGAAAGAAACGTTTATTAAAACTATAGTAAATTTTAACATTTAAATTTTGATTAAAAAACTGATTAAAAAAACGACTTGAAATTTTTAAGTTTAATGTTTGTCTTACGGGAGAAATCATTTATAATTGCGCTAAGCTTTTCTATCTATTAATAAGATTTTTATGAAATTTTTTTGTTCTCAAAAAGACTTGGAGATAGCTTTGAATATTGTTAATAAAGCAATAAGTTCAAACAACACACTTCCGGTTTTGAATAATATTTTAATTAAAACAGAAGGGAAAAAGGTTTATTTCTCAGCAACCAATCTAGAGATTGCTATTAGTTACTCTATGGACGCAGATGTTCGCGGAGAA
>CAYURU010000036.1:0-7860 GCA_964447085.1 uncultured Candidatus Peribacteria bacterium
ATGTATATAGCGTCTCTAGTAATTACGATAAATCTTGTCTACTGTTACATTTTTTCTGTCCACTCGTATTTTTCCTCATCTCTATCACATTTCCTCATCTTGCGACTTGCTTTGTTTCTATCACTTTTTCGAATATTTTTTCTCTTTTCACTGTGTTTTATTCGTGTTTTTAGTGCCTGTCTACCCGTGGCCGTTTTGCCAATCCCAGAGCCACACAACTCGTATTTCTTACAATTATATCCGCCGGATATTCTTCATAGAGACCCAGCGTACTCGTCTTGTTTTCAATCTGTTCTATGGTCGCGGGAAACTCTACCAAATACTTCTGTTATCGTCAATAAAAATCTTATTGTTCGTCGAGTATTGCCGGATCTGTTTATATGATTTAATTAAACGGATTTTTGGCGATTTCTTGATATACTCGCGGTTTTCTCATATTCGGTATTTGAATTTTAGTGGTGTTTTTTTGTCATTTTTATATTGACAAAACTTCGGCTTGCGTCGTGAGTAGAGCCGTTATGCGAGGATATTTATGATTTTTTTATTTTTGCGATCGTGGTTGGTAGTGGGTTGACATAGAGAAAAACGGCCTGTAATTCTCTCCGGTTTTACCTGTATCACAGGTTTGAGGGTGTGTTCGTGGGTTGACTTTGTGACCGGTAAGTTGTGTTGTTTTTATGGCTTTGCGGTCTTGACTGGTTTTGGAAATAAAGCGGTGAGTAGTCCCCCGCCTACCGCTGAAGATAAAGCTGAAGATAAAAAGGACTTTAAAGAAAAATTTTAGAAATTTTTTAGGGAAAATTATAGTTTTTGAAAGTTTTATTTAAGAACAGGAGGGTAATATTTACGCGTCATAAATAAAGTTGTGTTGAAAATTTAATTTCAAATGTATATATTATGTATATACATCAATAACAGCAATATTTATGACTACGCAGACACAATTCATAATTCGTATTGATAAAGATTTGAAAACATTAGCTCAAAAAAAAGCACAAGAAACGCTTGGAATAGGACTTGGAACATTAACCAAGATTTTCTTAAAAGCTTTTGTTTCAAAGTCAGAAATTTCCTTTTACTTGGGAGACAAGGAATTTGATCAAAAATTCAACGAATTATTAAAATCAGAAAAAGTAAGCTCTGCGATTAAAAAAATCGCTAATAGTGTATAAAATGTCAGTAATTTACATCACTGTCACTATCAAGAAAGACACTAAAAATAAAAACTTGATAGATGAACTGATTCGAGAGATAAGGAAACACTCAGCTGGACATAATAATCTTGTTGATCTCTATTCCCCCTATAAAGACTTCAAAGTATATAAATCCTATTTGGCCTCCGGTGGAGTCAGGGCTGCTATTTTATTGAAATTAAGTAAACAGATATATATTCCATTAATCATAGTGAAAAAAGAATCACCTCTCGGATGGAATATGAGTAAATATTCGGCCAACTATCTAGAGAAAAGAATTTTAAAAGTTCTGAAAGATATAGAAACAAAAAAATATGATTCGGTAAAAGTATAAAAAAACGGGTCCCATCGGTTTAGTATGGGGCCCGTTTTTTGGAAGACTTTCTTCAATCGAGAATCGAAGGCTCAGAAGAGTGTTTGAGGAGATCGTGAGATCTCAAGAAACAAAATTAAGAGCGGATGGCGACTTAAAAGATCTTGCGATCTCTTTAGAGGCCCGAGACAATCTAAGAATCTTGCGATAGATAGAAGGTCAAGCGACTCATCGAGCGATTCAAGATAATTCGGTAAGGAATTATCGGAGAATCAAAGAAGAGAAGAATTCCGTGCCAGAGTGAGTAAATTAAGTACAAGACTTAAACTAATCAAACTGACAACAATATAGTACCACGTTTTCAAAAAAATTACAATAGGCAAAAGAGCTTTTTGGGATTTGGAGAGTTTCCCTAACTTTTTGCTATTGGCTCACATTTAGTACATTACCAAGACTACCACTCCCATCACGACAAGGACGACCCCTGCAATAAGATGAAGTACTCGCAGACGTTTCTGACGAATTGCTTCAGCCTTCTCTGTCGAGAAGCCTTTGTAAACCGCGATCGTGATCGCAACCATTGGGAAAATAAATACTAAATTATAGAGCAATAAATATTGCACTGCGCTCCAGAAAGTTTCTTTTGCGCCGAGGAGACCTAAGATCACTATATAAGGTCCGCTCGTGCATGGGAGCAAGAACAGGCTGATCAAAAATCCAATAGCGAAGGCGCCTAACGGACTCGTAACTCCGCGAATGATCGCTTTCATTTTTGGTCTCCAAGATAGCGGAACTTCCATAAGGAACCCTTTCCCATAGTAAAAGAAATCTTTTAAATTGAATAATCCAAGTAATATCGCAATTACTCCAATTATTGTCATAAATAAAGAAGATACTCCAACTGCCGAAATGGCTTTATATAAACCTAAACCCATCGCGAAGTATGAAATAAAAATTGCCGCTGCAAACGCGAGTCCTGAATACAACGCGCGGCGTTTATTAGTGTTCGCCATTATCGTGGACAACAAAATTATCAACACGGCGAATTCACAAGGATTGACTGAATCAACCAGCGCCGCGCTAATTAAAATTGGAATCGTAACACCGGCTTCTTTGACAGGATTTTTTGACGAATCTGATGATGAGTCTGCTGACGGATTCGTGGAGATATCCGGGTTATCATCGTTATTTTCATTCGGATTTGTAACCGTTGACTGAGTATCTTTATTTAATTTCCAAATCTCATATTTATCATCTAGCACACTTATAATTGGCGTATCACCTATCCAATATTCATTTCCATAAACCATAAATGGTACACCTCTTTTATTTAACGGAGCGCCAATTTTGTCAGCAACTTCATTGAATTCCCGCGCATTCTCTCTATCATTATAAACTTCTTTAAATACTATCGGGAAAATTTTCGTAAGATCATTTTTTTCTATATAGGCTTCGACATTCGCACAATGCGGACATCCGTCCCCTACATATATTGTATATGTCGCTTGACTGGCAAAAGGATCGGCGTGAGCCGTGTGAGATCCAAACTTGGAATTCGCATCAGCTGTCGCGCTCCCCATTACACCCCCAAAAAGAGTCCAAGAAAATGTCGCCAAGGTCATAGCGAAAACTGCCGTCGCTGTAAAATATTTGTAAAATTTATGCATAGGAATGATTGGTATTTATTTATTTATTTATTTATTAATGGAATTTTTGGAATAACTGGCCCCTTATATTTACACCGTTTTTTCAGAAATATCAATTTTGCGGTTGGGATATTTATATTTGAATTATATTGAAATTTTTTTTACTTCCCTAACATTACAAAATATTGTAAAACAGTCGTTTTTGGCTATTAAAAGCGCTTTTATAATACTTTTAAATTTGTTTTTATTTTTATTTTGTGATAAATTTCTGTTGGTTTTTCACAGATTATTCGCGCGCTTGTAAGTATATTACAGGCGCATAAAAAGTCCCTTTCAAAAACAGTTTTCTAATCATTCAACGCACACGCTCAACGAGAAATACTCGTTGAAGTTTTTTATTTTTTAACAATTAAAACTATGAGTGAATCTATTTCGGTTGCACCAATAAATACGCCAAATCCACTGGCTAACTCCGAATCTAACCTGTCCGACGAAGTACTTTTTGAATTGTGCCAAAAATATGGGAAAAACGCGAAAATATGGATGCGTAAATTTGCCTGTTTATTACCAGAAGTGTTTAAAAGACAATTATATAGACGAAAACGCTTTGCTTCCATCCACGAATTTGCCGCCTGTCTCGCAGGAATGAATTATTCCGCCACCGATCAAGTAATTTCGCTTTTTCGCGCGCTAGAAGATAAGCCGATTTTGCGCGGATTAATTGAGGAATATGGTTGGAGCAAAGTAAGAGTTGTGGCTTCTATTTCCACTCCCGCTACCGATGAATTTTGGGCTGGGAAAGTTAAAATTCTTTCTAAAGGCGCATTGGAAACATACGTGCGCGGGCTAAGAGAACAAGAGGAAAGAAAAATGCTTGGTGTGGGAGCGGGAGATGGCTTTCTTGGAAGTGAGGCAAGCGTCGGCTTTCTTTGTAGTGAAGGGAAAATTGGCTCTACCGAAACTAATGAGCAAATATATGAGGCAACAATCGTCGACCCTTGTCATTTTTTCCCCGGGGAAAAACTTCAACCTGTAAATCGTGCACAAATTGACATTTTTAAAGATCAGAACATTGAATTAAAGAATACGCAAGACGGGAAATTCTATGGGTACGAAAATGGCGACAGACATTGGGATGGATATAGAGATAGCTACGGCTACGGCCGAGTCTTAAATACGCTTTCCATCAGACTTGATGAGGACACGGAATTTAAATTAAGACTTATCAAACAAAAACTTGAAAAGAAAACTAAACGAGAAGTAAATTTTGGAGAGGTCGTACGGTATATGATTTCGCAGATTGAAAAAATGAATACCGAGTATGCGGGCACATCTGAAACACAAAAAGTTGCTAATTGCGCGCCTAAAGTAATTGACATATCTGAAACAAGCAAAGCATCTAAAAGTGCTATGCCAAACACGGTAGAGACTGGGAAAACGACTTTAACCGGTAGGAAGTTTTCCAGATATATCCCTGCTTGCATCCGCAAAGAATTAGCCGAAATGTATAAACAAAAATGCGCTTATCCAGGATGTAAATTCCCAGCTGAGCATATCCATCATACTGATGGATTTTCTATAAATGGAACTCACGATTTACGTTATATGAAGCCACTTTGTAAGCATCATCACGATATTGCTCACGCCTCTTTGATAAAGAATGAAACTTTCGTAAACCCAAAAAATTGGGAACTAAAACCTGCGAAGAGAGAGTGTGTTCGCGAAGTTGCACAGGATACTCTGCGGGACGCTGTTTGTAACAATGTTTATGACTCTACTCGTGCGCTTATCGATAAAAAATATATTAAACATAAAATGTATGACAAAGGAGCTGTTTTATAAAAATGGATCAGACTATTTTGGCGTAAATTTTCCGCTTGGGATTGACGCGAATGAGTTGGCTACAAAATTGGAAGTTGCAAATAAGAAGATAGGGACAGAAAAGGGCGAAAATTGCGAAAAGACCGAACCTTGCGTTTCGCATATTGGTAGTCTCAAGGGGAATCGAACCCCTATTTGATCCGTGAGAGGGATCTGTCCTAACCGTTAGACGATGAGACCGAGATGGGACCGAAATATCAATCTTTCATATGATACCTAAGCGGCATAAACTTTTCAATAAACCTCAGAAAAGGGCCAAGGCTGTCAGAGTCTATCGAATTTTTATTTCCTTCACAAGGTTTTTCTAGGGAATTTTCATCTTCTGATGGATTTAATGACGAATCTTGAAGTGCCCTTCTGGATGAAGGTATATTTTTGGACGAGAGTGCGTCTTTGGATTGATAAATTGTTTGTTGTGCGTATCCCTTATTAATTGTTCCTAAACCAGCAACCACTCTAATCCCTAAAACCTTTCTACTTCTAGCCTTTTTACTCCCCCCTAAAAAATGCATCATATTTCCTGTAATACGCGCTTCATTCGGATGTAAACGAATATCACCAAATATTTTCAATCTAGTTGTAATCAATATATTTCTTATATCTGTGCCTATTATTTCGGCATCAGGATCGGCAATGTTCTCAATATTAAAAGTTTTATCAACCGCCAATTCTTCTTCAAGTCTTTCTAAATCCATTACGCCATTTGGCTTAACTCTCTGTGAAATAGTCTTATCAAGAATGTAAATATCTCCTAAAAATCTTTCTTTCCCCGCCTCAGTCATAACTTCGGTCATAAATGCTGACACCTTCACCTCTTCCGGAAGGAAAAATCCACCTTCCACCACCTGGTCCGCTAGATTCGCTGTGATTTGTATTTGAGGTTCATCTTGCAAACCAAGACTCATCGTTTCGCATATCGCCACGTGAGGGCGTTTACCTTCTGGTAAAACTATTTTTGTTGCATCGCCTATTATAAAATCCGAATATTTCTCGGCTTGGCCCAAAACTTCCGCAACTCTTCTGGCACAATCAATTGATTCTTTAAAAACGTCCAAAGCCATAAATTCGACTTGCCCTTGAGGGAAAAGCGATGCGAGTGTCGTCGCTATCGGAGCATATGGCCCCGAACCTATTTCAAGAACCCTGATCGGACGTTCTGGAAATTTTTCCAACGCTTTTTGAATAGCCAAAAATCCTGCTTTTATAAACTTAATACTTCTTATAAGTTCCATTCTAAAACAAGCTGCTGCACTTGTAGGTTGTAGCGCCCTTCCATTTTGTGTTATTAAATTTTCTTCCGCTTTGATGTCTGGAACACATTTGGCAAAAATATCGTCCAATTTTTCACACTGAGACTCGGTGGTCGTATTGCCTAATACTCTTTCCAAAAGAGAATATTCATCCCCAAAATCCGGATCTGCCACCCGACGCGCGGATTTAACGAATTGTTCTTGTAAATTGTTAATAATTAAATTGTTGTTACATTTAATAATCTATCTTCAGTCCCCATATAAATTTCTAAAAATATTTTTGAAAAACTGTTATCTGGAAGAAATTCTATTTTCTCTCTAGTTAGAATACTTCCGTCTGAAGCTTTTAATGTTACGTTATCGAAAATTTGAATTCTTGTTCCAAAGACTACACGGTTTATATTTCTAATTAAAGTTGATGAAACAATCTCAAATTTTTGATGCAATACCTCTTCAAGAGCCGCCTTATCAATTTCCCCATTTCTCTTCACTCTTTCGGCAATATCGCGCGTAAGTGTAAAAATTGTTTGAGCCGGAGCAAATACGCCAGACGAACTTACTATCACCCCTTGAGGAATTGTTTCTTGTGAGACGTCTTCTTGATGAATGCCGTCTTTGCCGTCTTTGGGAATTGGGTCCTGAGAGGGTGCTTCTTGACTCTGTTTCATAAAACTTTGTTTCATAGAACTTCCGACGTGAGCATAAAGTTCAATTTTTTCCGGCAAAAAGAATCCTCCTTCAACAGTCTGATCCCCTAAATTTGCGGTTACTTGTACCTGAGGTTCCTCTTCTAATAACTGGTTCATTGTTTCTGCAATTATTATATGAGGTTTTGGATTTCCGAGTTTTATAGTTGTTGCATCGCCAAGAATTGGAGTCCCAAATTTTCCAGACTGTCCCAAGTTGGAGGCAAACTCTTTCACGTGACTTGTTGATTCCTCATAAATATCCATTGGAATAAATTCAACTTCTCCCGGTTTAAAAAATGGCGCAACCAACATTGATAAAAGAGAATAAGGACCACTGCCTGCTTCTAGAACTCTTATCGGTCGCTCTGGGAATTTTGCCATCGCAGATTTAATAGCCACATACAATCCTTGTGCAAAACGAGTAGTTCTAGACGAATCATACAAACACTCTACTGCGCCGCCTGGAGTTAAAGCCAACCCCCCGTACTCAGTAATAATCGGAGACGATAATTTTCTGTTGTTTGGAGGCCTAGCTTCTTGAAAACGCTCTCCTATAGCTCTACAAATATTTTCCCGTGACGGATATTCATCCTCATCTATTAGCTTTTTAGCATAGAACTCAAATTCTTCCTGTAAATTGCTATCTTTTTCGCCGTATCCCATAACTATTATTTGTAGAAAATTGGTAAAAACTGGTAGAAAAATTAAGATTGTTTTTTACATCTGATTTGTATATTTGTCAATTTTGGGGGACTGGATTTGTCAATTTTGGCGACCTTATTTATTTCACCTCAGACATTTGCACTCTTGAGCAAGGAGTGCTAAAATACTTGGGAGACGTTAAGAAATTGATGTTTATCTATTAGTTTAACTATTAAAAAAATTTGA
>CAYURU010000037.1:0-7846 GCA_964447085.1 uncultured Candidatus Peribacteria bacterium
GATTTGAATTTGGATAGTCTTGTTTAATTTTGTAAATTAAGTCGTCGATCGTTATTGATTTATCTCCGTTATAGTCTTGTTTTTTATAAAATGCTCCGTGCCCTTCTTCTACTGTGTATGTGATCTGATCGTCCCATGCGCTTCCAGTGTAATCTACGGTTTTTGCGCTTAGTTCAGAATAAGTTTCTTCGTGAAAAGAAGTTGGGCCGGTTACACAGATGTTTCCACATGAATTTGTGCAACTTTGTAACTGTGCTTTACAATCTGAAGTGATTATTTTCCCGGTTAAATCTAGACGTTTTCCAGGAATAGGGGTTCCGTTTGCATCTACATATTCTGCTGTTAATGTGCCAAGTCCGGTGTAAACACCTGAAAGTATCGTTGGACTTGTGAATGGAAGAATTACTCCGCTTGTTCCATTAATTGGTCTGTTTTGGTATGTAGCTTGGTTTTCGTTTCCTATTGTGATTGTTGAATCCGGATCTGTTGATGTGAATTTTATGTATTGAGGATTTGGTTCTGTTCTTGTGAAAAGTGTGTCTAATGTGAAGAAAGTTGATTTAATAGTGTCTGTACAAATAGGCTCGCCGGATTTTGTAAGATTTAATGAACTACAATATGAGGTTGGGGCTTTGTGGACAATTGCTTTGAACCATAAATTGCCACTATATCTCAAGCATCCTGGCATTCTATCAAAATGCGCAAATATTTTATTTGTTGAAGGATCAAAAGCTGATGCGACTTTTATTGGGAAGTCTTGAAAGGACCCGGATGGTGTGCCATTTGTTTCTAGAGTATCAACTTTTACATTTGCTGTTCCTGTTCCCGATGTTGGTATGAAGCCTCTGTAATAATCAGATAATGTTATTCCGTCGTGCTTATACGCCATATACAAATATGTTTCTGACTGTATCGGTGTGAAATAAAACTCACCGTTCGAGCTAAATGTGACATTGTCAGAAATAGTTTTTACGTTACCTCCTATTAATTCTGTCGCAGTATTGAATCTGTAATCTGATGATTCGTATTTTAATTGTGTTCCGGTTGATGAAAAATATTCTACATTGTCAGCAGATATGAATCCTGTAGGTGTTGAGGAATTAGAGAAATCAATACCTATGTTTATATTATCTGCATTACTTGTTGGGCCATTTTGTGCCCCATCAAATGGATCTTCCGCGTTGTTGTGAAAGTAAATTTCGAATTCATACATATCTCCGTCTTGGACATTTTCCCATCCGTCTGCGAATAATATCGGTTGTCCGTTCGACGCTGTTTCTGGAGTACAGTGTACTTTGTTATTTGCTACCAACTCTTCTGGCGTTTTTTCCAAACATTTCATTGCCGTCAAAAACTGTCTTTCGTCTCCATTTATTGGGGCGTTATTAATATTTGTATTTCCCGTGTAGTTGTTAAAAGAATTGTAGGGTAAGCCTTTTACTCCTTCGTCAGGGAATCCAATTGGAGGTCTTACTGGGGTAAATGTTGAAGCAAATGATATTGAGCTTCCCAGCGCGATGATGGATATTATGAGGGCTAATATTTTTTTCATATTTTTTTGTTTATATATTTATTTTTTTAATTTTTTTAATTCCTTGCGTCATTTGCCGTTGCGTTAAATCCTGAGCTGGCTCCCGTGTCTGTTGTTGGAGTGGCGGTGTCAGCGGATGGAGTTACGTCTGCCTTGGTTGCTCCGTCTGTTGCTGGATGTTCTGATGCAGGCGAATTTTCCAAATGTTTTCCTCCTTCTGGAGCTGCCCCGGCTTTTATTACTCCTCCGCCGGCAAGTCCGATTGAAATGAATTCTTTCGATTTAATTGGATTTATCATATCGTCTGTGACTACCAATGTGGCTACAGGTCTTGTTTCACCATCTCTAACTATTCCAAGCGTTCCTTTTGTGTTTAAGTAGAAACTTGGGTTTGCGCATTTTGTATATGCTCCGGCTGTGATACTTGTTTCGAAATTCATTTTTAATTTTGCCTGTGTGCCAGGAATTCTTCTTTCAAAAGTTTTTCCATTTAACATTGCTTCTCTCAATTCATTAACAAGATTTTTGAATCTTCCAAATGCTTGTTGGTATGAATACAGATTTAATTTTGATTCATCTATCATTATTTCTGTAATTTTCTGGTAATCGGCGTTCGACATAATCAGAACCAGAGCATCCATATTTAGTATTCTTCTTGTGAATTTTGAATCTAGGAATTCTTTTGCTGTAGCATTTTCTTTTGGTGCAGGGGCAGCAATTTCCATCAAAACTTTTGCTGTGGCTCTATCAACTTCACTTCCAGCATTTAGTTTGTATTCACTAATTGTATTTGATAAGAATCCAAAACCATGAATCAAAGCGGCGTCTTGAAATCCTGTTGTATAGCTAATATTTTCAGCCATAGATCCAACTCTTTTGCCGCCTTCATATCGTCTTGATCCTGAGAAAAATTCAACTCCATCAGGTATGTTTGTTCCTATCAAAGTTCGGAAATCAAATTTTGGATCGTTTAATTTTGCTTCAAGTTTCCTAAACATTTTATTGAAGAAATTGTTGCAAAGTCTTTCAGGTGAATATTGAGCTGATAGGGGAGGAACAAGTCTTTCCATTGCTTCTTTGAATTTTGGCAAGAATACTGTTTTTTTCACCCATTCAGCTCTTGTTTTCAATCTTGTTAATAATTGTTTGTTGGTTTTTCCACTTTCGTAGAATTCTGTGAACCAATTATTTTCAAGAGTCATAACTACTGATGTCAAAAGCTTTTCGTTTCCTTTCTCAAGAATGTGTCCAAGTCCGAGTTTTGTTAGTAAGTCTTTGTTTTTTCTCAAAAGATTTACTAAATCTTCTCCTTTTCCCATTAATTTTCCAACTTCCGCTTTGAAGGCTTTTGTGTTTGCCAGTTTATTTACATTTGCAATAAATTCTGGGTTTTTGATATCGGCTTTGTTGTAATCTTCGACACTGATTCTTCTACCTCTTTCTGGAGCTGATTGTTGTTCTTTTCTTTTTATGACCAATTCTTCTTTTTTACTTAAATCTTCTTCTGTTAAGCGTTCAGTCATATCAGGTTGTCTTGCTAGGTATCTTTCAATTTCTGCTCTGTCTTCAGGAGTTAAATCTTTTAAGTCTTTTGTTGAGAATCCTGCAACTTGCATAATATTTCCCTTGATGTTTCCGATTTCGATACCGGATTTTTCGACGAAACGGGCCATTCCCATAAATTTCACCAATTCGGTTGGGGAGTGTGTTTCTATCCATCGATTTGTTCTTTCCGCTCTTACTGATGATCTTTGTTTGATTGTAATATAGTCTCTTATTGATGCTCCGCCTTTAGTTTTTGGGAATGGGAGAGTGAATCTTTCTCTTGTAATGATCAAATCATCGATGTTTCCTATAATATATATTGATCCGTTCGTTGAATCTTGTACGACCTTGACTCCCAAAAGAGAATCTTCCGTTTCTAAATTCAAAGCCGGATCTATATTTAGGTGAACATCTTTCTTTTCCGTGTTGTTAATTTGGAGTTCAATTCTTTGTCTGTTTCCGATTTGACCACGTTGTACCAATCTTAAATCTGTATCAGACGTGTGTTCAGGGTCGTTCGCACCACTTAATATTTTATTATAGTCATCGAGAGATGATGTCAGTCCCAAGCCATTGAATTCTACTTCCTGTTTTGCATCCAAAATCATTAATTGTCCATCTCCTGAATAAACGAAGTTATCCATCCCTTCGTGATATTCTATCTCGGCATTAGGACCTTCCAATTTTGCTAGCGCTGCATCTATTCTTGCTTTTGCTCTGGCATCTGAAAGCGATTCACGATATTCCGCCATTTTTCTTCTATTTGGTGTTGTGATTGTGACTGAACCTATATTGAATGATATCGATAAGATAGGAACTGGAAGGCCTCCAATCATAACAAGTTGTACGCCTCCTCCTGTTATAAATGGAGCTTTTAAATCATTTAATACTTCTGATTTAACGCTGTCTTTCAATCTTGCTTCTATGTGTTCTCTGTCTTTTTGTGTAATAGAACCGTCGCTAACGAGTTGATCTAATGTAGCTGTTAAATTTGGATTGAATATTTCTTTTTCTTTTGTTTCAAGTTTTCTTTGGAATGTTTTTTCTGCGTTCCATTCTAGTGCTATTCCAATTCTTCCACCGATCATTACAGGATTTGTCCATGTAAAACCAACTCCTGCGAATAGTTTTACATCGATTTCTTTTTCAGTTGAAATTTTTGTTGCGATGTCTGCGCCCATTCCTGCTGTTGATATTCCTAGAGATGTCGTTACGACTACTTTATCATTTTGATAAATAGTGAATGTCAATGCAGCTCCTCCTGCTACGTTTCCTGTTTTGTCCACTCCAAGTCCGAGACCCAAAGAAAATCCATTTCCAAGGTCAATGCTTGTGCCAAGTCCAGCTCCAACGAAGTTTCCACTTGAATCAACCAAAAATCCAGCCATTAAGGCTAATTTCTGTTGTGTGGCTTTTACCGTTTCAAATGGGACTCCTGCGTTTAGTAATTGTTCCAAAATTTGTTTTCTTGCGATATTTCCTTCCGCTAATGCATCAATTCCTTCTTCATTTTGTTTATCTATACGAGTTTCCTGATCTAATAAAAATCCAAATTGAAACGCTTCAAACTGTGCTATTGTGAATTCGCCTTTAGAGAAGTTTTCTTCTGTTATTTGGACTTCTTTTAGTCTTTTTTTGAATTCTTCAGACTCTTTAAATTTAGGTCCGAGTGGGGCTTGTAGGCCTTTTTCTCCTGATTTCTCCAAGATTATTAGTTGAAGAATTCCTCTTTCGATGATTCTATTTAATTCTTTTATTACGCCGTCTTTTAATAGAATTTTGTTTCTATTTTCATCTATCTTATATAGTCCAGGTCGATTGCTTAATATATTGATTGCGGAGTCAGAATTGAAATTTCTTGAGAACATTCCTTTGTCCAAAGTGAAATTTCTTCCGTTAATATCTGCCATCGTCATTTCGGTTTTGTTTCCAGGCATAAATTTTGATAAGAAATTTTCCCATCCACTTGGATCACGTGTTTCGAATCCACAGAATTGTCCAAGAACTGATAAAATTTCTTTTTGATCTTTTGAAAGGTCTAGTTTCTTTTCCTTTTCCATTGCCGCTAAGGCTTTTTTATCAAATCTTAGAGCTAAGACCGCTTCTTTGACCTGGAGACAAGGAGTTATAATTGAGTTGAACATATACAAAAGTCTCGCTCCTTCTTCTGAAGTTATTGTTTTTGCTCTATCTTTTCTCATTAATTGTTCGAATTCTCTCATGAAAGCTGTTGAGCTTTTTAGTGCTTTTTCAGGAATGCCGTCAGGATTTGCTTCACTTTGTTTTATTATTCCTGATTTTGGAATCATCTTGAAAATTTCATCAAAACTTACCCATTCATTTATTGTTATATCCGCTACCAATCTTGGAACATCATCTTGTGAATATCCAAAAGGAGGTTGTGTTAAATATTGTCTTAATTCGGCGGTTGGTCCGTCGAGATAATCAAAATTGCTTTGAATTTTCTCTCTGTTAAATCTTGTCATTGACCTGTCTAAATAGGTCAATCCTTTTGTTAATTTGTTGTATTTTTCTAAATATCTTGCAGATCTGTCTTCATTTTGTTCTTCCTCTTGGAGGTTTATGATTTCTCCTGATGTTGATGCTAAGAAATCTATATATTCTCGAGAATTTTTGCCTCCTTCGTATTGTTCCGCTTTTATGTCCTTGATTATTTCGCTGTCATTTTCTGTTATAAATGTTTCTCCTCTTTTCCAAGTCAGTGATAATGCACTCGTATTTTTAGTTATTTTTCCAAGTTTCAATACTGTGATTGTAGATTTTTCCAATTTTTCTTCTATTTCTTCACTTAGTCTGTTTAAGTTGTTTAGAACTTCGTAAAAGTTTTTTCCTTCTTTTATAATTTTTTCTACATTTGTTTTGAATTCTTTAATTTTAAGAATATCGTCTGTATTTATTGTTTCAAACGTTTCTGGTTGAGTGATTTCTATTCCTGCATTTCTTAATTCTGTTTGTCTTGCTTTTGTTCTTGCTGTTTCGATAGTAGATGTTTCTTGAGTGAGATTTGTTGGTGTTATTACTTCACCGTTTGTGTTGTAGAAACTTGTTCCGCCGTCTACGTAAACAAGATTTCCTTCTTTGTCGTTTCCGATTGATTCATATCCGCTTACTACGGCTTTTTGGCGTTGTGTTAAGTCTTGTAATGCTTTTGTGTATTCTTGTGTTTTTTTGATATCTTCTACTGTTGTTGGATTTTTTATTCTGAAATCTTTGTTTTGAATAACTTTCCCATTTCTACTTACAATTTCTCCTCTTGCATTGACGTATATTTCGATTCCATTGAATTTGCCAACTTTTTCTTGATTTGATTTGTTTTGTAATTCTTCTGTTGTTTCTTCGAGTTCTTCTGTTGAAGTATGTGTTTTTACATATTCACGCATTTCTTGATTTGATTTTTCAAATTCTTCTTGTATACCACCGGCAACACCGTGTTTTACGATATTGATTCCTTTATTTTTACCTCCTCTATCAACTATTTGTAGAAGTTTTGTGTAACACATTAGCCTGATTGTGACTGGTGTGTTTTCTGGATTTGATAATTTTTTCTCAAAGTCTTTTGTCAAAATAAAACTTCTTTCTACTCCATTTACATCGAAGTAAACTTTCTTTCTTCCAGATTCTGTTCTGATTTCTATACCTGCTACTTTGAATAGTGTTTCTTCTTCTGGTTCTATTCGTTTTTCTTTGATTGTTTTTAGTGGAGTTTTTTTTGCTTCTTTTGAAAGTTCTGATTCAACTTCTTGAGAGTTTTCAGCTTTTTGATCTATATCTGCTTCTGTTATGGCTGTTTGCAATTTGTTAGCAAACAATGTCTTTATCTCTGGAGTAATTGCTGAAATTTCTTCAATTGTTTTTCCTGGTTTAGTTTCTTCTGCTCCGGTTTCTTCAATAATAAATTTTGTTGTGTCTGATTTGTTGATTTTTAAAACTATGCCAAGTTCAGTATTTTCATCTGTTTTTATCGCATCAAATACTAAATATTTTTCATCTGTTGTTTTTCTTCTAAATTCAATTTGTTTTGCTGTTTCACTTCCAAGCTCTGTATTTATTTTTCCTAGCGTTGTATCTGACCCAAGTTCCATCATGAATTCTTCTTGTTCTTTTACACGTTTTTCTTTTGCTTCAGCTTTTACTCTTTCCCTTTCAGCTTCGATTTCTTCTAAATTTTCTTTTGTGAATTTTACTTCAATTTGGTGGAGAATTTTGTCGTTTTCTCCTAAGAAAGTTGTTTTGAACACGATTTCGTCACCATTTTTTGTTGGTTTTTCAAATTTTATTTTTTCAGCTTTGCTTTTATTGACTATGTCATTGGCTTTCTTATCGTTTACAACTGTGTCGATATAATTATCGTTCATTTGAATGCTAGCTTTTTTTGCCAAATCTGTGTTCTCAGGAAAAAGTTTTGCTCCGATTTGAGTTTCTATTCCAGTTCTTACTTTGCGTAAATTTGGGGCGAATCCTTTTTCATTTTCTTGGTTTGCTATATCTATAACTACATCTTGATTTATAATTTCTTCTGGGTTTGTTTTGAATTTTCCAAATTGTTCGAAGAATTTTGCTGTTTCTTTTTCTGCCTCATTATCTATTTTTCCCGTATCTATTTTTGCGCTTGGTAAATCTTGTGGTTTTTCCTGGAATACAGGTCTGTTTTCTTTGAATAGGCTGAATAAAATTTGTAGTTTTTCCATATGGTTGGTTTTTATTTTTTGTTTTATATATAAAATAAATCTTTGAATTATATCAAAAAAA
>CAYURU010000038.1:0-7777 GCA_964447085.1 uncultured Candidatus Peribacteria bacterium
TGAAAGATAAAGGTAAGCAGTTTTTTATTAACACAAGAGGAGAGGAATTTTTAAGAAATGAAAATGGAGAGTATGTCTCAAGAGCAGTTGTGTTAGAAAAGGCTCGACAGGAAAAACAACAGGAGGAGCAAAAAAAGTTAGAAACCGCTTTGAGTAACAAAATAGATGAATTAGCTAAAACCCTTGAAGGCGAAGGTTACAAGATTGAAAACAAATTTTATGTTAAGTCAACTGACGAAGCGAAGGCTGGATATGGGATCTCTGCAGATATATTAAAAGATGGTCAAAAAATAGGAAAAATGACTTTGACATCCAAGTTTAATGGAGAAGATAATTTAGCAACAAATACACCACACGTAGTGGTAATGCGTTCGGATTATAAAGTTGTTGGCTTGCCATCTGATTTGCTAATTGAAAAGGTTAAAAAATTAGAAGTCAAAGATGGGCAGCCTAAAGTAACAAGCCCAGCCAACCAAAAAGATGTACCTGTACAGCCTCAGGAGTTTTTTTCAGAAGGCAAAGTAGGGTCTTTATCTGAAGACTCAACTACACAGCCAGCTACGCCTAAAACTGATCTTTTGACTCCAGATGAACAAATTCAAGCACTCAACGCTGTAGCTCAACAGTTTGGAGGCGAGTCATTCTTTGGTGGAGGTGAATCTAAAGAAGACGAAACTAAAGAAGATAAACCCGACGAAGACAAGCCAGATGTGACTTATCCGGAAGTTTAAGAATTTTCGTAACACATCCCTACGCTACCCTATCACACATTAGTACACCTTGAAGATGATCAGTTTCATGCTGAACAACTCGGGCGTTCCAATTTTCGAGATTCAAAGTGATTCTGTCCAAAGTTGAAACTTTCCCTTTTACACTTTTTTTTAAGAGTACTCTGCCATCGAAGAAATCTACGGTAATTTTATTCGCCCTGACTATATTTGTGTAATATCCAGGCAAACTCAAACATCCCTCTTCGTCTATATTGGCACCTTCAGGTACTATCGCGTCTTCGGCTTTCATTCCAAAAGGGATTTTCATTTCACCATCCCAAGATTTCCAAGTGATTTTTGGGTTTATCATCACAAGCAACATTTCGTTAGAATCTTCATGATTGATTTTGCAAAGACAAATTTGCAAATCCTCACCAACTTGTGGAGCCGCTATGCCAAGCCCTTTTTCGAAATCCAGCTGTCTTCTCATTTCTTTGATGAAATCGCTTAGCCCCATATCAAATCTTGGTGTTTTTATATCTAAATTCGAAACGCTTTTAGACACAGCTCGTAAGATTTTATTTTCTTTCCCAGTTTCTATTTTTAATTTTTTCATAATTGGATTTAAAGCGGGCTTATTATATCACCGGCAATATACACTTGACAAGTATAAATATAGTTGTATGATAGCACCTATCATTTAAATTATCATTTTATGGAAAATAACAACACGTCAAACGACCAAGATTTAAATCATCAAGAAGGAATCCCGGAAAATGTTCAAAGACTTGAAGCGTATTTTTCATATTTATATTCAAGCGGACTCCGCATTGTTGAGCAGGGGGCTCGTTATTTGGATGACGGAACAACGTTGCCAGAAAGAAGAAAAAATTATCCTGAGGAAAGTAATTATTTGAATATTGGAAGGGAGTATTTGCACGGTTTTATTGATAGGATAAAAAGAGAGCTGAGTGAAGTTATAAAAAGAGGAGAAACAAGCGTAGTCATAAATGTGGGTTTACCTAGTCTTAGTGAAGTTTATACAGGAGGTGTATATAATTTTACGGATGATGTTTCGGATTATCTGAAGGCCAAAGAAGGCTTTGAAGTACGAATGTATATTGCTGCAGAAAACGACAATGGATCTCGAGATATTAGGATTTCAGTGGATAAAGTAGTAGAAAAAAATTCTTCCAGTGAGCAGAATGTCCCTGTGAATCCTGAAGACATCACTACGACAGAGCAGTATTTTGAATATTTAGAGAGAGATGGTGGGCGAAGAAGAACCGCAAAAATGGATAGCCAAGCAGTTTCCGGCCAATCCACACAAGAGTACCGTTCTCCACGCGAAGCGCAAGAAGCAATGAAGGGTTTTGTTGAAAGAATAAAAAGAGGAATATTGGAAGCTATGGAGAATGGATTTGATGTCGTCAATATACAGGTGGATTTGGAGTCAATTGAAAAGTTGCCTAAGGAATTTCACCAAGCATTTGGGGATTATTTATTTAAAGAAGTAAATGACAACGGAGGAAGATTTAATATGTGGGACATAAAAATAAGTTTAAATTCAGAAAAAAAGTTAATATTAATGATACAATTTAGTGATCTCGAAAAATTAAATAGAAATAGAGAATTGAATTCTTCTCCACGAAAGAAAATTTCAACTATAAGCTCAAAAGTTAAGTTGGCGCTATTATTTGCAGGAGCTTTGGTAGTGGGAATAGGAGGTTCAGCAGTTTATAGTCATATTAATAAAAAAGATAAATCAGCCCAACCTCAAATTACTGAAGTCGATCAATCTTCAACCACAGCTGTCGAGCCAGCTGTCGACGCAGAGGCACAACCAGAAGTAGAATTGGAAGAAGATCCGATAGTAGTCCCAGAGGTCGATACAGAAGAAGGTGCTGAGATAGACGCAGAAGTAGAACCAGAACCAGAATCAGAACCAGAATCAGAACCAGAATCAGAACCAGAAGTTGCCCCAGAGGAGGTTGCCCCAGTCCCTTCAGTCGATACAGAAAAAATTTATTGTGAAGTTTATCGACACCAAGACGGATATAATGCAGCATGCAGAGGCACTCTGAATAAGAAATTATCAGCCTTGGAAGATGATGATAGTACTGATGACTTGGTTCCAATCCAAATAGATGTTGAAAGAGACGGAATTAATTACGCCTGCCAAGGTATAGTTCAAAAAACTCAACCAAACGAAGACGGCTCTGTAAAAACGATTCTCGCAGAAGACTTGGATTGTGAAATATTAGAGTAGTCGGAGGCCTGGACAATAGGAGTATCACTTTGAACAACATGAGTATTACTCGAATGACAGGTACTATCACTCGAACGACAGGTACTACTTACTAGTCATAGTACTTTGCAGTTGTTTGTATTCTGTCAATGTTTTTTCTTTGATTGTCTTTATCGCTTTTCCGTTTCAATTCCATATTTGCTGCAATCCAAAATTTTTGCTCAAATTCAGTAAAACTATTTGGTGTTTTTTTAAGCAGAGACTTTAAATTCCCTCTTCCCCATCTAAGTAAACCAACATGCAAAAGTCTTAAACACTTATATGTAAATTTTTTTGCGCCGTGCGGATTATTTTGAAACATAGTTTTTAATTTTGATTCGCTTCCGGTCTCTTTAAATAAATTTTCCAGTTTTTTAATTTTATCCATAGTAAGCCAAGCGATCATTCTTGTTTGATCTCGGAAAGATAGACATTTTTCGAACGGTCCAGGTTTAATTGCTGACACCTGGTTTTTAACTGTACTACCAAATTCTTGTAGTCCATTATAAGAATCTAAAGTCATTTGATACGCACCAAAAGATGAACGATTGTCGTATATTGCTGGAGTAGCGGTCAATCTGCCGTTGGAGTTTTTTACGGCCGCTTCCAATAAAAATTTTCTTCCAATATCGGTGTAAGTTTTGTCATCTGCAGTGAATGCGTATAGCTCAGTTAAAATTGTTCCAAGGAAGTAATCTGCATCAACATATTTCCCCAAAAAATTAGGAGTACTTTTGTAAATTTTCTCCCACTCAGTTTTTATTATAGCTTTCATTTCCCCTATATTTTTTGGTTCATTTCTTCTGTCAAAGTTTTTTAAATTTGAGTATGTCTGTTGTACTGACGTTTTTTGGTTCTTTTTTGTTAACTTCATTTTCTTAGCCCACATCTCTTCGTAATCTTTTAGGGTTCCTGCTTTCCCTAACCAGTAACCACGCAATAAATCAAAAGAGCACAAATCGCTGTTAAAAAAGTTTTTAATATTTTGAGATGGCTTAGGTATTTTTAAAGGATTTTTCCCCTGAAGTTCATTTAAAACAACAATAAAGAGTTTTACATCTTTTAATAATTTTGCAACGGCCTGTTTTTCTTTTGAATCATTACTTTTATTGACTTGATCGCTATATCTTTCTATTCGCACTAACATATCTTTTACATGCTTTTGCTGAATTAAAGGCTCGACAGCTTTAGGATCATTGATCTCTTTTATGAATTCTTTAATTTTTCCACTTTGCTTTTCAGATGTTTCGCGAGGAGCTTGGTCGAGTGTTGTCATTGGTGTTGCAACCACACTTTCGAAAGAAGAATCTACAGAATTATTCTTTTTTACAGGCTCGCGTACTCCATAATCAGACACATGGAATACCGCCTGCTTATCTTCTTTTATACCGTTCAACATTCCTCTTGGATAATCTTTCCCAGCAGGTCGTTCCCCGTCGATTTGTATTAGAGCTAGGTAAATAGCTTGTCTGTAAGATGACAATAGATTTGAACTTAATCTACTATCTGATATTTCAGCCCATTCTCCCGTCTTAGTATCAATTAAATCCAGTCTACTCCACTGAATATCAAATGTGTTTCCGTACTCGTGAGCACTACCTCTTTTATCTTTTGATGCATTACGGTTGTTTCCAGCTGTCTTTTTTTGACTTTCTTCGGTTCTGTATGCGCTGCCTATATGCATGCGAACTCTGTAGTTACTAGGGAGTCCATGCTCATGCATTATAGTATTTACTCTATCTCCTAATGTCTTTAATAATTCAACAGTATGAGGCAAAAGAGATCTTCTTTCTTTTTCCTCTATTTCTCCAAGGTCTATTCTGTAATAAAGATTTTCATCATCTAGTCTGACCAAAATTCCTTTATCAATTTTTTGTTGAGTTTCTTTTAAATCTCTTGATCGTACGCTCTTTAATCCTAAAGTGTTTATCATATACGTTAAGTTGTGTCCATTTGCCCTTGGATCCCTCTTCTTAAGAACTAACTTTCCACTTTCGTCCTTTAAGCCACGAATAGTAAAATTCCCCCTTCCTAAAAGACTCTTTCCATCTATTCTTCGTCCTAACTTAGGTTTTTTTACTGGGGCAGGTTTTACTGTGGCCTGTTGAGTGGGCTTCACGGTAGTCGGAGCAGGTTTCTCAACAGCTGGAGCAACAACTTGCGCTGGAGCAGGTTTCTGTTGAGGAACAACTTGTTGTGGAGCAGGTTTCTGTTTTTCTACTGGTTCCACTTTAGTGACCTCAGGTTTTTTACTAAACACAGGAGTTCCTCCCAACTTCGTAGCAACGCTATTCGGTGCATTAATTTGCTGATCCAAAGTTGGTTGTGCTGGAACAGCTTTTACTGCTTCCTGTTGAGTGGGGGTCACGGTAGCCGGAGCAGGTTTCTCAACAGCCGGAACAACAACTTGCGCTGGAGCAGGTTTCTGTTGGGCAACAACTTGTTGTGGAGCAGTTTTCTCAACATCCGGAACAACATTAACTACTTGTCCAGACAATTCGGTTCTTGTCGAAGGCAAAGATTTGTCCGCTTCGGCTCCATTTTTATTTTTAATCATACTCAAAAGCAGTGAAAAACGATAATCTGGTCTATCTCCATAAGTTTTCCCCAATTTAAGAGTGATTTTTCCCGAAAACAAAGGAGTCTCGCCAGAAAAATTTGACGGAATTAAAATAGAAGAAGGGATCGCAATAATTGCTCTTTGGAAAGCCAATAACAAATTCAAACCCCCTTTTGGTCCATAAACATCTTTGTCTTGGAAATGATTTGTCTTGATCATTTTTTTGAAATCAACATCTGTAGTTCCGCCATCTCGTATTGCAATGAGTATTTTCTTGATATTTTGATATTCAGTTTTGCTCAATTTAAAAGACGAAAAATCGATATATTGTTCTAATTCTAAAAATGTTTTCGAGGCGATTTTTTTACCTTCATACCAGTTAATATTTTTTTCATCTCGAACTTCTGTGATTTCATTTTCCCTTTTTTTATTCTTTGAATGAGGGGCTCTGTCAACGCTTCCGACCAAAACATATAGCTTCTGTTTGTCCAACTCGGATAATATTTTTGAAGCTTCGAGTGCGTACTTTCCGCTTTCAAAAAATTTAAGAAGTTCTCGTTTTATTTCCGGGTTTTCTTGTAAGGTTTTTGATATACTTTCGGAAAGATCTCTGAACTGTTTTTCGGTTATTGCAGGATCAAATAGTTTTTCAATATCCGACAATGTGCTTTTTAACTTTTCTGTGGGTTTTTCAGTATTCATTTTATATATATTAATTCTTGTACAAATCTGTTAATTATACCACAAAAAGGCCTCAAAATAAAGCCTTGGGACAGAAAATTCTCTCTAATTCCCTTTAATTTTCTTTGATTTCCTTTAATAAACTTCAGTTTGCCGATTAGCCATTATTCTACTTCACTTTCTTCAATTCAGCTTCGATAAATCCCTCCAATTCACCATTGAGAACTTTGTCAGGATTGCTTTCTTCATAGTCGGTTCGATGGTCTTTTACCATCTTGTATGGATGTAGGACATACGAGCGAATTTGGCTTCCAAAAGTCATTTCTTGCTTACCGGCACGGAGTTGGCCGATCTCTTCGGCCTGTTCTTTTTCCATCAAATCTATCAATCTTGCGCGCAGGATCTTCATCGCTTGTTCTTTGTTTTGCAGCTGACTTCTCTCATTTTGGCACGCAACTGCGATCCCGGTCGGGATATGCGTAATGCGTACTGCAGAATCCGTCTTATTCACATTTTGACCACCAGGTCCGCTTGATCGATATGTGTCTATTCGGAGATCTTTTTCTTCGATTTTTAATCGACCTTCCAATTCATCTTCCATAGCTGAAACATCAGGCAAAATTTCAACTAAAACAAATGAAGTTTCGCGAGTGGCGCCAGCATTAAAAGGCGACAAACGAACAAGTCTGTGTACTCCGCTCTCCCCTTTCATATAACCATATGCAAAAGGTCCTTCTACGGCGATCGTCACGCTCTTTATCCCAGCTTCTTCCCCGCGCGATTCATCAACTATTTCAGCTTTCCATTGCTCGTCTCCGTGTTGTTCAGGCATCTCAATAAATCTTAAATACATCCTCATAAGCATTTCTCCGAAATCCTGCGCATCGGTGCCGCCGGTTCCTGCGTGGATCGTAAGAATCGCGCTCATTCGATCGTATTTCCCATTCAAGAAAGTCTCTATTTCAAGCTTGTCCCAAGATTCTTGTAGCTCATTAAACATTTTTTTGAAATCCTCCGCGCCTTCAGGATCGGCTTCCGGCTTTATCTCAGGGAATAATTCTATGAGTTCATCTACATTTTCTTTTATACCTTCCCATTTCGCTATTTTTTTCTCAAGCTCACTCGCCTCCTTACTTATTTTTTGCGCTTCCTCAGGAACGCCCCAAAATCCAGGGTTAGCCATTTTTTCGCTAAGCGCCTTCAGTTCTTCTTTCTTTGAGTCGATTTTTTGGCTTTCGTAAGCGTTGTAAATATAACTCTTGAGATCTTCTAGTTTTGATTTGTATTCGTGCATATGATTTCTGGTTCGGACTTATGTCTATGGCAATTTAGCAAATTTTTGCTAAAATTCAAACACTAGAGTCCGAAGTTATAGTTTAGCTCCGGAGTTTAAGTACACTATTATTTAGCTCTGGGATATGGGCGTCGCACGCAAAATTCTCTCAAATACAATTTGGCAAATTATCGGACGTTTTTCGATAGCGATTTTGTCGATAGTGACTTTGAAAATTGCGACAAATTATTTGTCTATCAGTGGTT
>CAYURU010000039.1:0-7708 GCA_964447085.1 uncultured Candidatus Peribacteria bacterium
TATGTTGGCAAAAAAGGTTGAGTCTTACTTCCCGGGTGGATATTTGGAGTTGGACAAAGATGGAAATGTTTCAAATATTATAGAAAAACCTACACCTGGAGAGGAACCTTCTGACTTAGTAAATTTAGTTGTGCATTATTTTAAAAATTCCAAAAAATTAATTGAGACTTTAAAAACTATAGAGAGTAAAAAAGATGATTCATACGAGGTAGCTGTGGATGCAATGATTAAAGAAGGTGCAAAGATAAAAGCAGTTGCTTATGATGGCTTTTGGCAGGCACTTAAATATCCGTGGCACGCACAAAATATATTTCGATATTTACTTAGGATTTCGTTGAACGGAAAAGATATGCAAGTTAGTGATAGCGCTAAAATTGCGAAGAATGCAATAATTGATGGAAATGTTGTGATAGATGAAAATGCAGTAATTATGGATGGAGCGATCGTTAAAGGACCTGCGTATATCGGTCGCGGAGCAATCGTCGCAATGAATAGTTTGGTAAGAGATAGTAATGTCGGGGAGAAATGCGTAATTGGATTTTCTTCCGAAATTGCGAGAAGTTATTTGGGCGACAATGTTTGGACTCATTCTAATTACATTGGTGATAGCTTGATTGGCAACGATGTATCTTTTGGTGCCGGAACCGTCATTGGTAATTTAAGGCTTGATGAAGGCATTATTTCTGTGCGTGATGGTGAAAATAAAATTTCAACTGACACAAATAAATTCGGAATTATTACAGGCGATCACATAAGAGTCGGCGTAAATACAAGCTTTATGCCCGGCACGAAAATTGGCGGTGGATCGTATGTCGGAGCCGGTATAGTTGTAGCGGAAGATATCCCTGAAAACAGTTTCGTAAAGGGTGATTGGAAATTAAAAATCTCAAAAAACGAAAGTGGTTTCAGTGAAGAAATGCGCGAATTAATGCGTAAAAAATTATAAAAATGAATAAGCAAACACTTTCAAACAATGTTGCATTTAAGAGCGACATAAAGCCGAAAGTTTCAATCATTATGTTAAATTTCAACAGCAAGTATTTCCCAAAAATGTGCGTTGAAGCTTTTTATAATTCGACCATTGATTTCCCTTTTGAATTTATTGCGGTGGACAATGCTTCGACTGAGCCAATGAGTGTCGGATATTTGGAACAAGCGAGTAAAGAAGGTCTTGTGAAACTTGTGAAATCCGAGAAAAACTTGGGCTTTGGTGGTGGAAATAATTTTGGGGCGAAAGATGCGCGTGGCGAATACATATTGATAATGAACCCTGATATTTTTGTAAACGAAGATAGCGTAAAGAAAATGATTTCATATATTGAATCACATCGTGATATCGGAATTTTGGCTCCCAAACTTGTTTATCCTGATGGACAAGTACAAGATTCCTGCAGAAGATTGATGAAATTCAGTGATCTTATAATTAAAAGAACCCCACTCAAAGCGATCCCTTTTCTTCGCAAACGTGTAGAAAAATATACTATGCAAGATTCTAATCACAACGAAATTCGAGAGGTCGATTTGTTGGTCGGGGCGTGCTTACTTTTGCCAAGAAATGTATATGAAAAAGTTAAAGGGTTTGATAAGAGATACTTCTTATTTATGGAAGATTTCGACCTTTGCAGAAGCGTAAAAAAAGCCGGATTTAAAGTTATTTATTACCCTGAAGTAGCAGTCACTCATAATCACAAACGCCTCAGTGGAGGATCAACTATGAAACTTTTGACGAGAAAAGTTTTTTGGCACCACTTGGCAAGTGCGATAAAATATTTTTGGAAGTGGAAATAAACTTTTAGATAAATTCAGAAACAGAATTAAATTTAAAGGTTTTCTTTTTCAGCTAGCATTTTTATCACCTTTGGATACCATTCTTTCTCGAGAGTCTGGACTCTTTCTTTTAATGAATCCGGCGTATCGTTCGGAAGTACTGGACAAGTCTTTTGAAGAATTATTTCTCCTGTATCGCAACCTTCGTCCACATAATGAATAGTCATTCCTGTTTCTTTCTCGCCAGCAATTAGAACCGCTTCGTGGACGTTTGCACCGAAGAAGGACGGTCCGCAAAATTTTGGAATTAATGCTGGGTGGACATTTATTATTCTGTGAGAGAATTTTCTTACAAATTCCGGAGAAAGTATGCGCATATACCCTACCAATACCACTAAATCCACTTCGTATTTCTCGAGCAATTCGGCAACGCGTGCGTCAAACTCTTCTCGCGTACGATCCTTCGGATTTATAAAGATTGCTTTGTAGCCCTGCTCCTCGGCGCGCTGTAAAGCATATGCATTTTTCTTATTAGAAATAACACAGGCCAACTCTATGCCAGGCATATTCCCTGCTTTCATTTCATCAATAATCGCTTGCAGATCAGTACCGCGAGTGGAAGCGAGAATCCCAATTTTGAATAATTTTGCCATAGTGTTTGTTATGGGTTTAATTTAACATAAGTGATTAAAATTGCACATATTATATTTACTGATTCAGATTAACAGACTTAAGTAGAACCCTGTTCCGAACTCTGTCTACTAATACATCTTGCGTATTTTTGAGCGTTTTTGTATTATGTTATGAAAATCAAAAATAAATATTAGATATTGAATATTAAATAGTGTGCCATCGCCGAACCTAGTGCCAGAAACTCCAGATTACAACAGGTTACGGCCTAAGAAAAAGAGATCTAAGTTGAACCTTAAAAAACAAAAACAAAAGAGCTACGGCTCAAAAGGTGCAAAAGCACTTAAAAATAAATTCGCTTTGTGATGGTCCGGCTTAAGACTACCCGGACCGACCTACTACTCCTTCGGGAGTGCCTGTTCTCTTCCCTTGACCCTCATGTAGGCTTGGTAGATGGAGAAACCACAGACGGTCGGTGGCGTGACAGAAAATAACGCCGAAGCAAGGCAACAAAAATTCAGGGATAGTCTCCTGAGAAAAAAACAACCTGTCCGCAAAAACAAAAACAAATATTTTGCTTCTAACCGGTTTTTCCTCTCCTTATGGAGGGGTTTTTTTTGCCTTTTCAGTTTTCGCATCGCATATATTGGCATGGCGTTGGCGGGGCGACATACATTGGCGTGGCAACAAAAGTTTGATACAGTTTTGACATGACTTAAGATTCATCATTATGACGAAGATTTATGGAATTTTGGCACATCCTGCGAGGCACTCTCTTTCACCTGCGATTTTCAATGCGGCTTTTTTAGCGGAAGGGATCAACGCGAGATACGAAGTTTTTGACGTGGAGTCGCTGGAAAAATTTCTGAAGATGCTAGCCCGGGGTAGAAAAATCTCCAGGTTAGAAAATTCTAGCCCGGGCTACATATGCGGACTTTCTGTATCGCTACCTTACAAAGAGTCGATTTTGAAATATTTGGACGAAATGTCGGAGGATGTACGAGCTATCGGCGCATGCAATACTGTAAAAATTACTGACATTCAAAATAGTGACGGAAGCGCGAAGAAAATTGCTAGCGGATTCAATACCGACTGGATTGGATTTATTGAAGCTTTGAAGGAGAAAATTGCGAGTGTGAAGGAGTTAAATGTGGTTGTTCTTGGTGCGGGCGGAGCGGCGAGAGCGATCGTTTATGGATTAATTAAAGAAGGCGCGAAAGTTGTTGTTTTGAATAGGACTGTCGAGAAAGCTGCGAAAATTGCGAAGGATTTTGAGAACATTCGAGCTGATGGCGGAACTACTGAGGGGAATCGAGCTGACGAAAACAATCGAGCTACCGAAAGGGATCGGGCTATAGAGAGTGATCGAGCTGATATTCAGTTCGGGGCTCTAGAAGAACTGGAAAATTTTAAATGTGATGTACTCGTTCAGGCTACATCTGTTTGGCTTGATGAAAAAGAAGTTGATTTTGTAAGTGAAGAATATTTACAAAAAAATAAACCTTTGGTTTTTGATATTGTTTATAAACCTTTAATTACTCCGCTTCTACAATCTGCTCTGAATTCTGGATGTAAAATTATCACTGGAGACAAAATGCTTCTGAATCAGGCCGTGAAACAATTTGAAATTTGGTTCGATAAAAAGGCTCCGAAAGAAGTTATGAGTAAAGCAATGAATACTGATCATTAATCTTGCTCCATTGAAGCGAGACCCTTACTTCAGAGAGAGTTTTTTGTAAAGGAGAGAGCCTAAAATCACTCCAAGAACTATAAAAACATCAGCCAAATTGAAAGTTGGCCAATAAGGAAGTTTTATAAAATCTACAACGTGACCTAAATATATACGATCGACAAGATTTCCAATCGCTCCGCCCAAAACCATTGCGGATATTACTTTTGTGTACCATTTCTTTAAATCAAATTCGTTCAAAATTACTTTTAATAAAAATATTATCAAAACAAATGTGAGAGCGATCGTAAAAAATTTTCCTATTTCCACGCCAAACGCGACTCCTTCATTCAAAGAAACATCCAAATACTTCATGGCCAGAAATTTTGACGCCTGATCGAGTGCGAGAAAAAAACCCGTCGCGACTAAAAGCCACAAAATACTGCAGTTGTTTAATCCTTTGTCGGATCCATTCCTAACCTCCTTTCTAGATCGTGTTTTTTTCTTCATTGGAAGCATTGTACAACAGCCTCAAATTAGTGTAAATTTTTGTGGCAAATCATTCCTTATGAAGAGCCCTTATGAAGAGTTTACTCAAAGCTGATAACATCCTTGCTCTCGCGATATTTCTACTCCTGATTTTCGGATTAGTTATGATCACGAGTATCGGCGTGCCTAAATCCATAGACCTTTCTGCGCCCGGAGTTCTTTACCCTAATTGTGGGGATCCAAATGTGGACTGCTATTTGCTTTTCAAGAAACATTTAGTGAGACTCGGAATCGGTATAGGAGCCTTCTTGTTTGCTTTCTTTATGCCTATCAAGTTCTGGAAGAAAGTAGCCATAATTGCATTTTTTGCGACTGTAATATTTATGTTTTTCATTGCGATAGCTGGAAGTACTTATGGAACGTTCGCAAAAAGCTGGGTCGTTATATCTGGGACATCTTTGCAACCAACCGAATTTGCAAAACTATTTTTAATCATTTATTTAGCTCATTTTTTTGAAAATAAAAAATCAAAAGTCGGGGATTTTAAAGAAGGATTTTTGCCTTTTGTATTAGTATCGGCGCTGATCGCTGTCCCCGTACTGATGCAACCTGATTTAGGGTCTTGTTTAGTAATTGCAACTATAGCCGTCGTCATATATTTCGTTGCCGGAGCAAATTTAAAACATTTATTGCTTGGAGGTGTGGTCGCCCTGTTTCTAATCATTATTATGGTCGCCGCAATCCCTCACGTAAGAGAGAGATTTACATCTTTCACAAATACAAATGAAGAATGCGTAGAAGATGCGTGTTGGCAAAGCAGACAAGCGAATATCGCTGTAGGTAGTGGAGGAATATTCGGAAAAGGACTGACTCAAGGAATGCAAAAATCATATTGGCTCCCTCAGGCAACTGATGATTTTATTTTTGCGGCATCTGCTGAGGAACTTGGATTTATAAGAATTATTTTCATCGTTATTGCGTTTTTCATAATTGCTCGGCGCGGAATTTATATAGCCAATAATGCTAAAAGTAATTTTGAAATATTGCTGGCGACCGGGCTTACGACCTGGATCGTAATGCAAGCGTTTATAAATATTGCTGTAAACACGGCTCTTATGCCCGTCACCGGAATCACGCTTCCGTTCGTGAGTTATGGCGGATCGTCATTGGTCGCCACTATGGTCGGAGCCGGAATTCTATTAAGTATATCAACTGAAAACACTAACAATGCGCGTAGCCTTTTTGGGAGGAGGAACATTGGGTCACACTATTCCAAACCTCGCCGTTATCGCAGATTTTAAAAGTCGAAGTCTGAAACACGACGTTCTCTACATAGGCGAACACGCCGGTGTGGAGAAAGATTTTGTTATGAAATTTGCTCACAAGCACGGATTTCGCGTAACTGTCCGTGAAATTATTTGTGGAAAACTTCGAAGATATTTTTCATTTCAGAATTTCTTGGATTTCTTCAAAGTGCCTGTCGGAATTATTCAAAGCATCTTTATTTTGGCTTCATTTAAACCTCAAGTCGTATTCAGTAAAGGTGGTTATGTTTCTGTTCCCGGAGTTATCGCTTGCGGATTTCTTAATTTTTTCAGAAAGAGTTTCGGGAAAGAAAGAATTGTTTTGTTCGTGCATGAGTCTGATGTCGTCCCTGGAATTGCAAATAGAGTCGGAGCGAAGTTTGCTGATAAAATTCTTGTAAGTTTTGAAGAAAGCAAAAAATATTTCAAGAAAAAATCTCGCGTTGTAGTGACTGGAAATCCTGTGAGAAAAGATGTTTTAAAAGGCAGTAAAGAAAAGGGAATGAAGCTTTGCGGATTCAATAAATTTAAACCTGTTCTCCTAGTAATGGGCGGAAGTCTTGGGGCAATGCAAATAAATAATTTAGTATGGGAAAATTTGGATGAATTATTAAAGAGATATCAGGTCGTTCATATCGCAGGAAAAGGAAATATAAAATTTGGGCTAAAGAAAGAAGGATACAAACAATTGGAATTACTTTTTGATGAATTGAAAGATGTTTACAGCGCTTGTGATTTGGTCGTAACCAGAGGTGGCGCAAATAGCTTGGCAGAGATCGCTTCAATGGAGAAAAAAGCCGTAGTGATTCCTCTCGGGATGGCTTCTTCTCGCGGAGATCAGATAGTAAACGCGAAGATATGTTCTTCAGAATATGGATGGCAAGTTCTTTATGGAGATGTAAGTAGCGAGCAATTCCGTCTGGCCATTGATATAGCTATTGGCACAGAATTTTCCGGAGGCAAAAATAATCTTCATACAAAAGCGGCTTCAGTGATTGTTGATATGATTTATGGATTAAGCTAAAATTCCACCGATGAACACAACTCTTATTACAATTATTTCTTCTTTCGTCTTCATTATTCTTTTGTGGATTGGTGTTGGAGTGAGATATTTAAAAAATTCCCGAAAAACACTCGATGCGGCTTGGGAATTTGTGGATGAAAAAATACGCAAAAGACACGACTACGCTCCTGTTTTGGTGGAATGTGTGAAGGCGGGTGGGGGCGCGGGTGGTGCTTCTGGGGGAACGAGTTTTAGCGCACTTATTGAGAAAATGATTCCGCTTCGCGACTCGGCAAGGAGAATTTATTTCCCTTGCGTTGAAAAAAGTGAAAAAGAAATCGCTTTTGGCGGAATATTGAATGAGATGATTTCTTATGGTGAGAAAACCGAGGCCTCAAAAGACACTTATTTCTTGGAAATTAAAAAAGAAATTTCTGATATTAATGCAGACATTTCAGGTAGAGCGAAGGACTATAATGAACATGCTGAGATATATAATAAATCTTTAAATAACCTCTTTCTTAAGCCGTTGGCGTTCGTTTTGAAATCACGAAAAGCCGAGATTTTTAATTTTTAACTTGACGGTGAGTAAGCGCTCACCTATACTGTGAATGTACTTAGATCATTCTTGTTTTGGTGACGCCAGATCGGTTAGAAGGATCAATGGCAAATTGACAACGACTCTCCGGTAGCAAAAATTAACCCAAATTCTTATGGAAGCATTAACAGACAAACAACAAGCGGTACTTAATTTTATTGAGAATTATCAATTGGAGAATGGCAAATCTCCCACTCTTCGTGAAATGAGAGAATATTTGGGAGTTAGTAGTGATAATTCGGTTTTGA
>CAYURU010000040.1:0-7659 GCA_964447085.1 uncultured Candidatus Peribacteria bacterium
TTTACTGATGGAGTATAGATAAAAACAGGTGTTTTTGGAAGTTGTTTATTATTGGAATTGTTGCGTCGTGAATTATAGGTTTGATGCGGAGGTTTCTGTGGTGGTCGAAGCTCCTGTTGTTGAAGTGTCTGTTGTTGAAGTGTCTATTGTGGTGGTCGAAGATTCTGTGGCCGGAGCGTAAATTTGATCATAAAGTTCATAAAAAGGATCTTCTATGTACGATTCCGATGTCGTATAGTCACTGCCTAAATCAATGATGATATCCGCTGATTGATCATAGCCTAAATTTTTGTATGCTTGTGGGATTTCTGTTGATTCGATAGCGGTTGGGAAGAAATATTTTTTTAATATTTCTATTGTGATTGGTTTATAAAGTTTTATCTCATCGTCCGGGTTTTTCTTTGGGAGGGGAATCATTTTGTAATAAATTTTTGTATTCAAATTGTCTTGAGATATTCCGTTTCCAAATCTTGTAATATTTACACAGTATCTTTGGAGGACTTGTTTTTGTTCGGCTGCTGAGCCTGATCGTTTTGTGCTGTTTAGGATTTGAATTTTTAAATTTTCATCTAAATATTCGGGATTGTTTGTTAATAAATCTACGTATTTTTGAACAAAAGAAACGTTTCCCGCAGGTATTAATACGAAAGCTCCTCCGTATAATTCAATAAGTGGTGTGTATAAAAATCCACCACAATCTACTGGATTATCGTGAATTAGTTTTGAATAAATTCTTTCGCGTGGGAGGTCTCCAATAAGTCCTCCAAATGACATCATTTCTCGTACCGTTAAATTTGTTTCTATATTATCTTGGGCGGTTCTTAGTAGGTTTTGTAGGGTGTCGGTGTCGAAAGCGCTTGCTGTTTGCAGTGCTTTATCTTTTACTGCGAGAATTATTTCTTGTTGTCTGTTGGATCTGTCAAAGTCTGAAGATGTTTTGCGACTGCGTGCGTATTTGAGAGCTATTTCTCCGTCCATGTGTTGTAGCCCTTGTCCGATTGAAAATATTTCATAGAGGCCGGTTTCGCCTTTTGGGTAGAATGGATCGTATATCGAGTTTGCAACATTTACATCAATGCCCCCGAGCGTGTCCACTATTTCTTTGAATCCATCAAAATTAATTTTAATGTAGTATTGGTAATCTAATCCTGTTATCTCTTCAGTTTTTTTGACTAAATATTCTAGTGCCAGTTTGGAATCTTTCAATTTTTCATTGGCCATTAGATATATTTCGTTGATGCGTGTTGAGTAAAATTCGTTATCTTTTATGTGTAGGTCGCGAGGAATTGAAATCATCGTAAGAATCTCTTTGTCGTGATTGTAAGATGCGGAAATAATCGTATCTGTGAGGTCCGTGCCTTCGTGAGTTTTTGTTCCTGTCCCGAGTATTAATATATTTGTGTGGTCGTTGTTGTCTTGTTTTAAACTTTCTCCAGCTGCTATCAATACCGTGTTGAAATTTAAACCTGATACAATTTTTATTATCGCAAAACATAAAACTCCTATTATTGCGAGCGATATAAGTATTGATAAATTAATTCCGTTTTTTGTGATTATACTTACTTTTGGTGGGTTTCTAACTTTCGAAAAAAGGTTTTCCTCTTCCTTAACTTCACTCTTAACTTCGTTCAAAATTCTTTTGAGTTGTTTTGATCTTGAGCTGATTTTGTTTATTTTAAAGTTGTTCATTTTTGGAATAATAGCGCGTTTTATTCTACTTTAAAATTGACATTATTCAATCCTTTTCTACAATTCAATTAAACCCCTTAACAAAATCGTTCTATGAAATCGAAAATCGTAATTTCTTTCCTGACAATTGCCATGCTTTTCTCGCTTACCGCTTGTGGTAGCGAAGAGCCGGTGGCTGATTCTTCTAAGTTTTTACAAGAATCTGTGTATAATTTATATAACTTAAAGTCTTTTAAATATAAGGCTGATTTTAAAACTGATATTGAACAAGCTGAAACCAAGGAGAAAGCGAGCGCTGATATAACTTTGAACGGGGCTGTAAGCGGACAGGATGCAACTAAAGTTGGAAGTGAGTTCACGGTTGTTGCAAAACTTGCCGATACAAGCGGAGAATATAGATTTGATTTTTCCACAAAACTTTTTACTGAAGATATTTATTTGAAACTTTTGGCCTTGCCTAGTATTCCAAATTTTCCTGTTGATGGATTAAAAGGTCTAGTTGGAAAGTGGTGGAAAATTAATGCTGCTGATCTTGGTGAAGTTGGTGCCGTTCAGAAAATGGACGGTATTGGAGTTGCTTATGATAAATTGGATGAGAAGGGAAAGAAGCAAAGAGATTTGATTTTAACTTCAAAATTCTTTGATGAAATAAAGTATGAGGGAACCGAAAGTTTTAATGGACTGAATGTTTATAAATATAATTTTGTTGTTGATGGTAAAGGTGTTTATAACTATGTTTATGAATTGGCGAAGTTGGAAGGGGAGGAGAAGGATGAGGGGTTAGCTGAAGTGAAGGCTTTGTTGGAAACAAGTTATTTTAGCGGAACTGCGTGGGTTGATTCTGCTTCTAAGACTATGGCGAAAATGGATCTTACTTTGAATGAAAAGAAAAGTAAAAATGGGCAGTTTACGGCTATGACTATGGCGGTGGTTTTTTCTGATATGAATAAACCTTTTAATGTTGAGATTCCTACTGATTTTGAAATTTTTGATCTTGGGCAGTTTTTGGGATCGTTCTTGGGAGGTGGCGCGACTTCCGGATTGGTGTCTACGTCTACTACTAAATAGAGAATCGTGATTTGCGATTGTGGTGGTTTTTGAGTTTTGAATCTGAGTTTAGAAAAAATTAAGGAAAAGTTTAGAATAATTTGAGTCGGATTTGAGAAAAATTTAAATTGAGGCCTGTACGATAGCGATATGCTAAAGTACAGGCCTTTTGTTTTGATTATCGGATTTTTGTTCGGGTGTGGGGCGTGGTCGGTCTTATTGAAACCGGATTGGTTTTGGCTTTGTTTAAGCGGTTTGTTGTTGGTTGTTCTTTGGCGGAAAGGGTGGGAAAATTTCGATCGCGTGACTGTTATTGTTTTTTTATTTGGGATGTTGATTGGTGTCGTGAGAGTTTTTGTTTCTGAAATTGTTTATGATGGGGCGATTGGCGGGATGTCGGAGGTGAGCGGAAAAGAGGTTAATGTTTGTGTCGTTGAAAATCCTGAATTCGTTGATGGTAAACAAAAAATTATTGTTAAGGTGAGTGGTTTTGGAAATGTTTTGATTCGTGTGCCTTTGTATCCTGCGTATAAATATGGCGACGAATTAAAGGTCGTTGCAAGTATTGAAAAAGCTCCAAAAGTTGATGGTTTTGATTATGAAGAATATTTAAAAATGAAAGGGATTTTTGCTGTAGCCGACAGTGCTAATATTGAAGTTATTGGGGAGTGTGGGAATCCTGTCTTGAAGGTGATTTATGGCTTAAAAAAGATCTTCTCTGCTCGTTTGAACTCTGAATATCCAGAGCCTTATGCGTCTTTTGTTGCCGGTATTTTGATAGGGGAGAGAGCGTCTATACCGTCTAAGATTAGTGAGATGTTTACGCGGATTGGAGTTACTCATATTGTTGCTATTTCTGGTTATAATATTTCGATAATTATAGCTTCTGTTTCTAGTATGCTTGGGTTTTTGTCTCGCAAGAAAAGGGCTCTTGCAAGTATCGTTTTCGTGTTTGTATTTGTGCTTTTTGTTGGTGCTGGAAGTAGCGTCGTTCGTGCAGGTATAATGGGAATTTTAAATTTGATTGGAGTCTATTTTGGTAGGGGAATTGTAGTAGCTTATGCAATTTCTCTCTCCGCTTGTTTGATGACTTTCTGGAGTCCTAAAATTTTGATATACGACGTGTCTTTTCAGCTTTCTTTTTTGGCTACG
This sequence comes from uncultured Candidatus Peribacteria bacterium, assembly GCA_964447085.1. Lineage (GTDB taxonomy): Bacteria > Patescibacteriota > Gracilibacteria > UBA1369 > LOWO2-01-FULL-3 > DAONBD01. Next base: position 3,889 of record CAYURU010000040.1, read on the forward strand.
ATTGGGATTGTTTATTTTAGTAATTATTTAAAAAACAAGCTTCGATTTGTTAAGCCTCAAATAATTAAGGAAAATCTCTCTGTGACGCTTGCGGCTCAGCTTTTCACCCTGCCCGTTATACTGAAAAACTTTGGATTTGTGTCGTGGATCGCGCCGTTTTCAAATATCGTTATATTGCCATTTATTCCACTATCAATGTTGTTGTCTTTTATTGGGATTTTTCTTCTACCTTTTGCTTTTTTGAATTATGTTCTTTTGGAAGTTCTTTTCTTTATTATGCGCTTCTTTGATTTTTTTATGACCTTATAAATGAAGATTTTTTTAATGCCTGTTTTTGTATCTTTTTTAATTGTTTTAATTGGTTTCCACGAGCCAATATGGAACGTGTACGAAACTACAATTGTTCCGTTCTTTAGTTCGTTATCAAATTTTTCTTGATACTCTGCTAACGTGTTTGGGAGCATGTAGCAAATGATTATATTTGCATTTCCGAGATCGTAATGTCGGAAGTTTGAACGGATTAGTTTTCCTTTCCATCCAAATAACCATTGTTTTAATTTACCTAAGAAAAATACGAATGGATCAATCTCAAATCCTGTTGCTTTTGCTCCGTATAATTTCTCAGCGTAGTGAAGAAATCGGCCATCGCCTGCTCCAATATCATATAAAACATCTCCTTTTTTTATGCCAATTTCTTTGAGAATTTTTTTTACAGCTTTTCGTGGGGTTGGCAGAAAAGGACCTCCTCCAAAGATAGCAACTCCGTAAGATGTGAGTAATGCTATTGTGATAAAACATGCAAATAAAGTACTGAAAATTGCCAGCGCTAGTTTTAGGTTGAGGAGCATTATAAACAGAATTAGCTTTTGAACCGCTTTGATTTTAGGCGGCCTTTGTCATTGTTTCGATCCTAGTATCTGCTTTTTTATTTATTTCATCAAGGGCTGCTTCTCTGGCCAGTTTGAGATGATTTGTATCTTCGTCAGTGCCTCCTACTGCTGTTGTTTCTGCTATTTTTTTTGCGATGTCTTTTGCTAGATTTTCTTTGTCACGTTTTTGGGCTATGTCTGCCGCTTGTCCTTCACGAGCGTCTAGAACTCTGTTTGAATGTATGTCTTTAAATTCTATTACAGTAGATCCGGAATTTAGGCCTCCGTGTTTGTCGGCTTTTACTTGTTCTGTATATATTTGTTGTCTTAAATGAGTTTTTTCTTCGGCCGATCTTACTCTTTGAAAATCTACTTCAACTACATCTTGTCCTCCCAATGTGTCTGCGTTTAAAATTTTTCCGTCTTCTGCATGTTCCATGTAATCTTCCGCCATTTCAGTTAGTATTTCATCTCCTTTAATTTTTTCTAACACTGCTTGCTTGTTTCTGTCTTCTGCGGATAAACTTTTTCTTTTTGCTTGGTCTTGTCTGGCTAGTTTAAGCCCTATTTCTTGAGATTGAATTTCTTTTGTGTCGTCGTGTGTTTTTTCGTCGTGTTCTATTTTTTGATGGGCCAATTCTGCGTATTGTTTGTATAATTCATCTTCTTTTCCTTGATCGACTGCCATTGTTCCTTGGTCTGCTAATTCTGTTAATTGATCCATTAGTGATAAAACTTCTTCGTCTTCAGGATTTATTCTTAAAAGCTTTATACAATGTTTCATTGCTGTTCCGTATGCTTTTAATCCTATTAAATCTTGGATTGCTGCAAGTGCAGCTTCCTTGTTTTGAATTGATAAACTTTCTTCGCTTTCATCTCCTTCTTTTAATTTTTTTAAAAGTTTTGGATTTAATTTGCCTACTCTCCCTATGCGTGACTCTTGAGCTTTTTGAATTTCTGCTTTTAATTCTTTACTGACTTCTTCTCGTTTTCTCCATCCTTCTTTGTCGTATTTATTTTGCCATTCATCGACTTCTTCATCCGTTAATGTAGGGTTTACTTCTCGAAGTTTGCGGATGTCGTCTTGGAATTTTTCTCTGCGTGCTTCGTATGCTTTGAGATTTTTGTATTGTTCGTTTGGTGTTTTCGATGTGAGTGTGTCGTAGAATTTTTTTACTTCTGCGTATGATTTTCCTTCTGCATTTTTATCTATCCAGTCGTGATAGTTTTTTTCTGTAGATGCTGATATTGTTTTTTTTCTCGATGCTTCTGTGCATGCGTGTTTGAACCCTGCTATGGTAAGGTTTTTATTTTCTTCTTCTTTGCTTTTCATCTCCTCACGAATTTTCGTTTGTTTTTTTATAAATTCTTCCTTCTCTGCGAAGTCCATGTTTTTAAACATTTGGAATGCTATGGCGAAGCCTTCTTTGTTTGCTGGTTCTTTGTTGAATACGGCTTGAAGGTTGTCTGTGAGGCGAGCTTCCGCTTGTACGAAACTGTCCCATAATTTTAAATTTTCAGTTCGTTTTTCTACTGAATCTAAATTCTTGTAGTAATCCATGATGTTCTTCATAGATTTATGACTGATTTTGTTTCCTTGGGCGGCGGCTTTTAGAATTGTGAATCCTCTTGATTCTTCTCGAGAAAGAATTGCTAACTGATCCAAAAATTCTTTTTGGGTTTGTGGATTTTCAGCTTTGCAAAGATTTTGCATTAATTTTTTCCCGGCTTCTTGTGAGTATAACTGATCTTTCATTCCTCCCATTTTTTGGAAGTGTTTTTCTCCAGTCTCTACGTTTTTTAAAAACTCTTTTTTCTCTGAGTGGCCTTCTTCTTTGAGATATTTTACACTTAATGGATCAACATTGTATTTACCTAATGTTGCTTGTAATTTTTCTAAAGTTTTTACGCGTGGAGGGAGCTCTCCTCGAAGGAATTTTACTGTTAAATCTTCCATGGTCTTTAAATTTGGGCGTTGTTGTCGAATCCAGTCTTTGTATTCTTTGGTCGGTTTTATTCCTAATACCGATTCATTTTCTTCTATGAGTTCATCGTATCGTTTGTATGCTTCTAATAAATCTGGATCGTTTTTATCTAATTCAGTTGTTGCATCTGAAAGACGTGATTTGTCTATTTCGGCTAATTTTCTCTGAAGTTTTTCGAGTATGTCTTTGCTGTTCTCTCCACTGGTTTGGGCTTCTTTGAGTTGATCTTCGTATTTTCTTGCTTCTGTAGAAGTTAGTCTTTTTTTACTTATAGCGATTCGCAATAAATCTTTAGCTTGTTTTTGAGCTGTGTCGGCTTCGCGTCTTATTTCTGTAAGAAGTGTTCCACGTGAAATTCTGTCGCGTTCGCGAGCTGATAACTTGGATAATGTTCGACCATCAAGGTTACTCTCTTTTTTTTGTTCTTGAGGTTGGTCTGGATTATCTTCGTATTGTAGATTTTCTACTCCCACTTTTAAGTTTTTATTAAAGATTCGTTAAGCGTAGATAGCAATCTATCACATTACGTAAAACTGTCAATCTGTTAAAGCGGTTTTTTGGGTTGTATTTTCGGAGTTCTATACGGTGCAAGCTGAGAATCCGCAATTTAGGCAAAGTAAGCATCCTTCTCCAATCTGCACAGGACTTCCGCATTCAGGGCATTTTTTCTCAGCCATGATTTCTTTTTTTGAAAGTTGTCTGTGTGGGCGGTCTGGATGTTCTGAATGTTCTTGGTTTTCTTGATGAGCTTCAGCTATAACTGGAGGTGGAATTACTTCTTGAGGAATAGTTTTAACAACTTCTTTTTGAATTGGTTGGGACATATTTATCTCTTGTCCTTCTTCTCGGTCTTCAGTTATTGCTGGTGAAGTTTCTTTCTTATTAACTTTTCCAATGTTCAAGACTTGGTTGTCGCG